>DASYSW010000404.1:0-7100 GCA_036002905.1 Chitinophagaceae bacterium | reverse complement strand
ATAAGCAGGCACTGTAATTACGGCTTCAGTCACTTCCTGTCCCAGGTAGTCCTCAGCCGTTTTATTCATTTTCTGAAGTATCATGGCGCTGATTTCCTGCGGTGTATATAATCTTCCATCTATGTCAATTCGTACCGTATTATTGTCACCTCTTACTACTTTATAGCTCCAGTGACTGATCTCCTCGGTCACTTCATCATAGCGGCGGCCCATAAAACGCTTTACGCTCATGATTGTATTATGAGGATTTGTAATGGCCTGGCGCTTGGCAGGGTCACCTACTTTACGCTCGCCGTTTTTAAGAAAAGCCACTACAGACGGGGTTGTGCGGCGGCCCTCATCATTGGCAATTACAACCGGTTCATTACCTTCCATAACTGCCACGCAGCTATTGGTTGTTCCTAAGTCTATTCCTATTATTTTTCCCATATTTATTGAATTTTCGGGTTCTCTATTTATTCTCAATGATAGTGCCATCAGCAAATTGGGTGCAAAATTGACAGACGGCTGAATACCAAGGTCTCTGTTTAGCGACTTTAGCCCGTACCGGACGCACCACCTGGCCAACCATCAAATTGAAGAAAGGCAACCCTGTGATTTATTACACCGATCTTCTCCGGTCAGGAACCAAACCCGTGTTTAGCAGTGACACTCAGGTAAACCAGAGTTATTTTAAATTTTAAAATAATGACCTTCTAAAAGAAATAGATTTTTGTTGTTTCCCCCGGGAAATTTTTTTCGACTAATGGACCTGAATAAAGAATAAGGAGTAACCCAGTTGTTTTTTATCTTTATGATATCTGAAATTTGAAGTACGAATTCTAATCAAGGCTAAAGGCGCTGAAAGTTCTCCCAATCCTTCCCTTTTGATTACCACTCTCTATTCCGGAACCTACAGTACTAACATTTTAAACCTATTAACGATTATGAGTGGTTTCCCCATTTTAGACCTGGTAGTGGGAATGATCTTTATCTATTTCCTGCTAAGCATTATCTGCAGTTCGGCTGCTGAATTGTGGTTTTCGATTTTAAAAACAAGAGCAAGATTGCTCGAGCAGTGGATAAAAAAGATCTTTGACAGGCCCTCCCTCGATTCGCAGGGAGATCCCGCACTAAATTCTGATGGCAGCGTTATCACTCTGGGTCAGTCGATCATTGACCATTGTATGACAACGGCTTTATCCCAAAAAGGAAAATCAACATCCTACATCAGTGCCGAAAATTTTGTATCGGCATTGTTAGACAAGATCACGATCGCACCCGCTACAGCGAGTGCATCAACTCAATTACCGCCCGCAGACCTGCCAACCTATGTGACGGCGATTACAAATTCTACTGTTATCTCAGGCGAATTAAAACGCACGATTTTAGCATATGCAAATGAAGCAAAACAAACCTATGAAGCCCTGAAAACGATACCGGGTGCAGCTAACACGATCACCAAAGTGAAAAGTGAACTGGGTGAGTTTCGCGATAAATTAGAGAGGTGGTATAACACAAATTCAGATCGCCTCAGTGGAAAACTGAAACGAACAAAGGTCCTGCCTACAACCTTTGTGCTCGCGGTTCTAATAACCATCTTTTCAAATGCCGACAGCATAAAGCTTAGCAAATATCTTTTTGATCATAAAGAAAACGCAAAGGAGTTTGCAGACAAGGCATTGAGTTCCCTGGACAATTATAAAGAACGGATCGAAAATATAAAAACCATCGATAGAATGGCGAACGATCAAAGCCCGGTGACTGTCGCAAGACTGGAATCAAATCTTTCGAATGTTCAACAGGACATAAAAAAAATGAAAGAAGAACTTCCCGCGGACTTACCGTGGGGCTGGAAAAATTATCCTTTTGATGCTTCTTTCAATTTGTTAAGTATCGTTGGATGGATCGCCACGGTACTCGCCATATGCCTGGGGGCACCTTTTTGGTTTGATGTCCTGAATAAAATCGCTAACCTGCGTGGTACCGGTCCCAAGCCCTCAACAGCGCCCACCGATAATAAATAAAAAAATGTAACATAACATCGTCGCAAATTCTCAAACACGACCAATAAATGAAGAGGCAAAAGAACTATGAGTCAACTTTTTAAAATTAAAAAAAGCTTCGTTTTTATTTTCCTCCTGTATTTATATGCAGCAAGTGTCGGTTGCGCAAACCATATTGCATTTTATGATCAGTACGCGTATACGCAAGCGACTTCCCTTAAAGTTGATCTGCAAAATTTAGCGACCGAATCAAGTACAGTAATTTTTACGGACGCAAAGGCTGACATCGACAAAGTAAACACACAGATCCAAAAAGCACTTGAATATTCCAAAGGAAGAGCCAAAAACACATTGTCAACAGATCAATATGCGATTCTATTATCAGACAATGGTTTTTACAAATCATTCCTGAAAACATGGGATTCGCAAGGGAAATTGACGCCGGCAGGTGCCAATGAAATAAGCAAGTCGATCGGGGATTTAATGGATCAGATCATCAAATTGGAAAGTGGCAAAACCAAGCAAAATCAATAATTAAAATTTTTAACCAAAAAACTATGGTTAGGCCAATAGATATTAAATCTGTTCTTTCCGACTTAGAAAGCAGGATTGTCAACTTTGCTAAGGCAAGTTTTAAAGAGTTAGTTACCGAAGCAACGAAAGATGGGAAAGACCTTTTTACGAAAGTAAAAGAAGATCTAAGCCGCTGGTTACAATTGCTTGCAGATAAGCAAATAACTAACGCAGAATTTGAAACGCTTCTGCTGGGTAAAAGGGATTTAATTGCAATGAGGGCATTGACACAGGCCGGACTATCATTGGTCAAAATAGATGCATTTAAAACAGGTCTATTCAATTTGATAACAGACACAGTTTTCAGCGTTATTAAAATATCGTCATTGTAATACAGAAATAACTCTACAAAACAAGATTTTATGGCACTTCAATTAAATGATAATGGCCCCCTGGTCAGAAAATGGCAGCAATTTCTCCAGGAGCAAGGTTTTTTTGCCGGAAGTCCCGATGGCAATTTTGACAATAAAACAAGAAATGCAACAATAGCCTTCCAGAAATTTCACGGAATCCAAACAACGGGTATTGCGGGTAGCTTAACGATTGGGAAAGCCACTGCTCTCGGATTTAATCCCGATAAAGAGCCCCAGCCCATCCAAATTAACAATGATCAAAAAATGATGAAATGGATAAAGGAAAATCTGGGAGGTGTCATTGTTCAAGCAGTCAATGGAAGTGATTACACCGAAGACTGGTTGGCTGGTATGTGCGCAAGAGAAACCGGGTTTTTGTTCAGCCGATTTGCAAACCAGGGGATGTCTTTCGCTCAAATTTGCCCTTTGATGAAAGGAGATTTCGGGAAACGCGCCAACGACGCAGAAAAGATATTTCATGGATTTGGGTTTTGGCAAATAGACATCGCATCATTCCCGTCTTTTGTTAGTTCCGACAAATGGAAAGATCCTTTAGAAACAGCTACTATGGCGATTAGCGTTCTTGACGGCAAGAAAAACTTCCTGAGACAAAAAGGCTGGGACCAAAGACTTTCACCCTTATTGTGGCAGAGGGCAATTACTGCTGCATATAATTGTGGCGAGGGAAACGTAAACAAGGCTTTAAGCAAGAATCTCGACGTTGACAATTTCACATTTTCAAAAGACTATTCCAAAGAGGTATTTCGGTATCGAAATGTCTACGCTGCGCTATAATTTTATTTGACAACGAGAATAAATCAAATTTATTTACAAAATTCTCCCTGTCGATGGTAGTGGCCCTGTGCCGGGTCCAGCCAAGAGTTAATTTTTCCCAAAAGTCAAGACGAAAAATTCTGTTTCTTTTTAATGGAAGAGGCCTATTCCAAACCCACGTCATACATTAACAGCCCTCGTCGCAGGTGTGCCGGTGATTCTAAGATTTCTCTCATTCTTTAATAAAAACCCGCAGCAGTCTTCATAATCTACGGTCACTGTTCTTTAAAGTCTGGAAAGCAACTTTCGATAAACCGATTCCTTCTATCTTTCTTTACATTTGAATTAAAAGATCCATGGCAACCGCGACTTCCCAAAAATTAAAAATAAAAGAAGACTTTACACTGCTAACGATCAATGCCCCGGCAGATTTTAAGAAAAATATCGGTGAATTGCCAAAGGGAGTAAAAATTTCGACTGACTCGACAAGTTATAACCAGGTACATTGGTTTGTGAGGAATAAGGAGCAACTGGATAAAGAACTTGGTAAGGTTCTAAAGTTGGTGAAGGACGATGTTGTACTTTGGATTTATTACCCAAAGGGAACTTCGAAGTTACAAACCGACCTCACAAGGGATAAGGGCTGGGAAAATCTACTGAAACATGATGAGCTTGGCTGGATCAGCCTGATCTCGTTTGACGATACCTGGTCTACCTTTGGTTCAAGATTGAAAACAGAGGCGGATAAAAAAAGGGAAGATAAGCCAAGGGAACGACCGATATTTGATTACGTCGATCCAAAAACAAAGTCGGTAAGATTGCCTGATGATCTTTCCGGTGAACTCAAAAAAAATAAAAAACAGGCGGAGTTTTTCAATAGCCTTTCGTTTACCAACAAAAAGGAGTACATAGAATGGATCATTACGGCGAAAAGAGAGGACACAAGAACTGAAAGAGTGAAGGGAACAATCGAAAGACTTGGCAAGCAATGGAAAAATCCCCGCAATATGTAAAACCCAATTAGATTTAATGAACCTCACAAACGATATCTATCAACGGATCGCCACTGCCAAGATCTTCATTGACGAAAACTATTATGAATCTATTGGACTCGAAGAGATCTCTCAGCAGGCTTTTCTTTCCCGTTTTCATTTTCATCGGTTATTTACAAAGATCTATCGAAGTACTCCTCACAGGTATCTCACACAAAGGAGAATTGAAAAAGCAAAGCAGCTACTTGCAGAAAACAAAGCCATTAATGACGTGTGCAACGAAGTAGGATTTGAAAGTCTTGGATCGTTCAGCGCTTTGTTTAAAAAAGAAATCGGCTTTGCGCCAACTCTCTATCGCAATATTGCCTGGTTAAAAAAACAGGAACAAAAGAAACAGCCGAAAAAATTCATCCCCCACTGTTTTATTGAATCCTACGATCTTGACAAGTAAAGCAAGATCAAAGAAAGATTTTTTTGAACTCACTTTTAGATTTGCTGTAAATTAAAAATCATGATCACAAAATTATCCCACGCTTCTTTTTTTGTAAGCGACCAGAATAAGGCCTATGATTTTTACGTAAACAAACTTGGCTTTAAAGTAAATACAGATGTAACCATGGATAATGGTTTTAGGTGGCTTACCGTCAACGCGCCCGAGCAACCTGACCTTGAGATCATTCTTTTTCCCGTCAACGTAACAAATGGTTTTGACGATGAGACCAACAAGGCTTTAAATCTCCTGCTGGATAAAGGAGTAATGGGGGCAGGCGCGTTTCATACGCCGGACTGCAGGGCGACATATGAAGAGCTAAAGGCGAAGGGGGTTGTATTTAAATCTGAACCAAAGGAGCAGTTCTATGGAATTGAGGCAATCATTACCGATGGATCCGGGAACTGGTTCAGCATGACTCAACCAAAAGAAGGATAGCTTCAGTCAACCTTGCGGTTGTTTTTCACTGACACTATCCCAGTTTTGGTTCAATGATTAATGGCGAATTATCAGAGGTGTCACACGGCAAAGCTTGAACAAATGAAACTGTAAAAATTTTGATCTGCTTATAATTCCTATAATAGCAAGTGTTATCATAATTACGGATTTTTGGGGTTTGAAAATGAGTGGCTTGTAAAAGGCCTATTGCTTGTTGAAATTCATTAAATACTGCCCGGGAATGTAAGAATTAGAAGTATATCTAAGAGGATGAGCGGGTAAATGTCTTTTCATAATTGGGTATTTTTTGGATTGTTTATAGTGGTTATTCTTAGGATAAATTGGAGCTCAAAGTATGGAATAAACTTTTGTGTTTGCAATAGGGAAAATACTGATTTGGGCAAGAAATCTGCTTGAGGGGTTGAGTATCAATAACAAAATTTTTAAAAATTTAGTCCTCCCCTTACCGTTTTTAAGGGCTGAATCTTTTATTTTGAACAGTCATGCTAAACCCGCTTAAGTTTTGCTTTATTCTCACTTCCTTCACCACCCTTGTTTCCTGTTCGAAAAGGATAATTCCTGACAAGCCTTCTTTTGGAAAAATGGATTTTAGGATCGATTCTCTACCTGAGTCGGAAATTAATATTCCCATCCAGGTCAACCTGAAGTCTATTTACAACATGGCTGAAAAGACAGTTGACACCGTTTTTACGTCGCCAAACTGGCCAACTGGATGGGTGCAGGATGAGTGTGACACTCGCTATAAGTATACCTTTCGCAGGGGGCCTTTACAAATGAAGACCGCCGGCACTACGCTTTTATTGGGCTTCACGGGTTACTATAAAATTATCGGGTCAACACGGGTATGCGTAAACGGTACAGCTCTTTCTCCATGGACTCCGTCCTGCCGCTGCGGCTATGATGAAGGTGAGCGAAGAGTAAGTGTGAGTTTTCAGAACTCTGTTTTTATTTCCCCGGATCTGAAAGCAAAACTCTCAATAAAAAGGCTGGAGCCCCAGGCTATTGATAAGTGTAACGTATGTTTTTGGGGACAGGACGTCACGACAGATGTAATGAATGGCTTAAAGGAAGAGCTGGACGAGGCAAAAATCGATATGGAGAAGAATTTCGGTCTTTATGACCTCCGACCAAAGTTTCAACAGGTATGGGACCAGTTAAATAAAGTATATGGCCTGTATGGCCTGGGTTGGTTACAGATCAATCCATCAAAGATCCGCGTGAATAATCTATTTGCAAGAAATGATTCGCTATCTATTTATATTGGTTTGGCAGCTAAGCCCCTTATAAGTTCCGAAAAACCACAGGAGCATTTGACCATGGTTCCCAACATCAGTGATTTTAGCAACCGGACGGGGTTTAATATTTTCCTTGATGCCGTTTTGAATTACGATTCGCTAAGCAATATTGTCACATCTCAATTAAAGGGTAAAAGATTTGATCTCACCTCATCGAAGTACATTATTGTGAATGAGTG
>DASYSW010000403.1:0-1663 GCA_036002905.1 Chitinophagaceae bacterium | reverse complement strand
GGTAAGTCTGGCGACGCAAACTCGGATGCTGTCATAGACAAAATTTTATCGCCACTTTTCAAATCGAGTTCTACCGCAGTTTATAAGAACCTTTGTGGTGAATATTATACCTCCACTGCATTTGCCCTTTGGCTGGCATATTCAATTTTGAAAACAGGAAAGATTCCTGCAGAGATCATCGACCAAGACCGTGGTCGTGATATAAAAACAATTTTGATTTATAATCCTTATTTTAAAGAACATCATTCACTGGTTTTATTGAGCTCCGAATGACTTATCGAAAAATAAATATTTTGTTTTGTGCGATACTTCTTCTTCTGATCATCATCGATTGGCAATTGGAGATTTCATTCATTATTTATTTGATAATAGGATTGGTATTCATTGCGATAAACACATGGGGCGCGATCTTTGTTTCATCTCAATTTTTTCTCCCAACAAAATGCAGAGGATCGAATGTCACCGGATCAGTAGCAATTACTTTTGATGACGGTCCTGCTCCCGGCAAAACCGAAAAAATCCTAGAGATTTTAAAACATTCAGGAGTTAAAGCAACTTTTTTTTGTATCGGAAAAAACGTAAAAGCATCGCCAGAGCTAACCAATCGAATTCATCTTGAAGGTCATCTTATAGGTAATCACAGTTTTTTTCATAACGCAACTTTTGATCTGCAGTCAAGTGAAAAAATTAAAGAAGAGTTGATTAATACCAATTTGGCTATTCAGGAGGTAACTGGTCTTTCACCAAAGTTTTTTCGCCCGCCTTATGGCGTAACTAATCCGATGTTGGCTAAAGCTGTAAAGGATGTAGGTCAAGTAACCATAGGATGGAGCATTCGTTCATTTGATACGATAACAACATCGGACAAGAAATTATTTAAAAGGGTAACGAATAAATTACAAGCCGGTGATATTATCTTGTTTCATGATAGATGCCAAGCAACCATCGAGATTCTTCCGGATCTTTTGGTTTATATTAAGAATCGAGGGTTGAAGGTTGAGCCACTAGATAAGTTGATAAATGAAAAGGCATATGGCTGAGGATAAATTCAGAAAGACCTTGAGATCTTTCTTAATGCTGTTGTTGGCTTTGGTTTCTGTGGAAGAGGCTGTTGCCCAACATTCGGGTTTCACTGAATTAACTAACCTTGTTGAATTTAAAAAGAAATTTGCAGAAGAAGGAAAGAAAATACTTTCTATCAGGAGTTCATTTCGGCAGGAAAAAACTCTTTCCATGCTCGAAGAAAAAATTATTTCAGAAGGAAAGTTTAACTACAAGCGAGAAAAGAAGGTGCGACTCGAATATCAAAAACCATTTCGCTACTTATTGATTATTAATGGCGATCAACTTTTAATTCGCGACGACCAAAAAGAAAGCAGAATATCTGCCAGTTCCAGTAAACTGTTCCAGCAAATCAATCGGATCATTGTGGATTGTGTAAATGGTGCGATCCTTGATAATAAAGATTTTTCTCCCCGTGTTTTTCAAAACGAGAAGATGTATCTGTTGGAGATGTCACCAACTTCGAAAGCGATAAAAGATTTTTTTCAAAAAATCAGCGTGCTGGTCGACAAAAAGGACTGGACAGTAGTTAACATTACACTATTAGAACCTGGTAGTGACAATACCATAATCCTTTTCACAGACAAGGTAATAAATGACA
>DASYSW010000402.1:0-6602 GCA_036002905.1 Chitinophagaceae bacterium | reverse complement strand
CGGGTCTACTGGCGGGAAGTTATCCTGCATTTTATCTTTCTTCATTCAATCCTGTGCGGGTTCTCAAAGGCAACCTGAAAGCAGGGAAAAGCAGCTCGCTGCCACGTAAAATATTAGTTGTCGTACAGTTTGCGAGTTCTGTGATCCTAATGATTGGAACGACCATCATTTATCAACAAATACAACATGGCAAAAACCGGCCCATTGGTTTTAATAATAAAGGCTTGATTTCAGTAAACTGGTCTGATGATATCGGCAAAAATATAGCGGCGCTCAAGCAAGAACTTTTGAGTTCCGGCGCTGCGTATTCAGTTTGTCAAAGTAATTCTCCACCATCGCAGATATACAGTAACAATAACGGCTGGGAATGGAAGAATAGTTTGCCGGTAGAAAAGACAGTTGTTTTTTCAACCATTACTACTGAATATGACTACACGAAAACTCTGGGAATTAAGATGATTGACGGCCGAGATTTTTCCCGGGATTTTGCGGATTCAAATGGAGTTATTCTGAATCAGGCCGCCGTAAAACGAATGGGATTGAAAAACCCTGTTGGTGAAATGCTTAAATGGAACGATAAACCTATGGTTGTGATCGGGGTGATCCCTGATATCCAGATGGAGTCGCCTTTTAGACCGATCTCGCCCTTGACGATCATATTTAACAAGGATTGGGTGGGCTATGTTGATGTGCGCATCAACCCAAATATGTCGGTATCGAAAGCGATAAGTATTATGAAACCCATTTTTGATAAGTTCAATCCGTCTTTTCCTTTCGAATATCAGTTTGCCGATGAACAATACGCTAAAAAATTTAATTATGAAGAGCTGGTAGGAAACCTGGCTGCGATCATGGCAGTGCTGGCCATTTTTATTTCCTGTCTTGGGCTTTTTGGGTTAGCGTCGTTTACAGCGGAGCAACGTGTAAAAGAAATCGGTGTGCGGAAAGTGCTGGGTGCAAGTGTTTTCAACTTGTGGAAATTACTCTCAAAAGATTTTGTTGTGCTGGTTTTGATCGCTTGCGTGATCGCAATTCCCGTGGCCTGGTATGCTATGAATGAATGGTTGAAAAATTATCAATATAAAATCAGTATTGGCTGGGGCACTTTTATTCTCGTTGTCGCGTTGTCGATCGCTATTACGTTAGTAACAGTGAGTTTTCAATCGATAAAAGCGGCCTTTGCGAACCCAGCGAAGAGTTTAAGGACGGAGTAAACATATTGCGAGCTGTGAGCCATGAGTTCATAGCTTATAGCTCGCAGTTAAAAGCTTTTTTTATGATCAAAAACTATTTAAAGATCGCGGTAAGGAATCTTTTACGCTACAAAGGATTTTCCTTCATCAATATTTTCGGGCTTGCAACCGGGATGGCATGTAGCCTGCTGATATTTCTATTCGTAAAGGATGAAATGAGTTATGACCGCTTTCATAAAGACTCGGACAAGATCTATCGCGTTGTGAAAGATTTTGTGAATGATGATGGTAGTCGTTTGCCCGATGCTACCACGCCGCCGGCTCTTTCCCCTGCTATGCAACGTGAGATCCCGGAAGTGCTCCACGCCACGAGAGTATTTCCAAACTGGGGTGCCAATTTTCTTATCAAGTATGGCGACAAAAAGATCATGGAAGAAAAGCTATGCAGGGTTGACAGCAGCTTTTTTGATGTTTTTACTTTTCCGTTCATTCATGGAAGTGCGAAGGACGCTTTTAGGGAACTCAATTCTATTGTGATCACAGAATCGGCTGCGAAAAGATATTTTGGCAACGAGAACCCAATGGGAAAAACCTTGCAGATAGATCCATTGGGAGACTTGATGGTAAAAGGGGTTGTTAAAGATGTTCCCTACAACTCACATTTCCATTTTGATTTTTTGATCTCGACCAGGAAATTTTCCGGTAATATCGATGGCGACTGGGATTGGTATAATTTTTATACCTACGTGAAACTTAAATCACCGGCTGATATTGCAAGCCTCGACAAGAAAATACAAGATCTCTATAAACGCAACAACAAAGACGGTAAAAATATCTTTTACGCTCAACCTTTAGCAGGGATCCACTTATCCTCTAATCTCAAATGGGAACTGGAGCCAAACAGCGATAAGTTGTACGTATATGTATTTACCATCATTGCTATTTTCATTATTCTTATCGCCGGCATTAACTATGTTAACCTATCAACGGCCAAGGCTTCCGTAAGAGCAAAGGAAGTTGGTGTCAGAAAGGTCGCTGGTGCTTTTCGTTCCTCATTGGTGAATCAATTTCTAATTGAATCGATCATTACATGCCTTATCGCTTCTGCCCTGGCTGTGTTGATCGCCCAGTTATTATTACCCGTAGTGAATAACCTGACATTAAAAAACCTGACAGTGATCGGAAACCCTTCCGTACTTCTTTACATGGTCATGGCGGCATTATTTCTTGGAGTTGTGGCAGGCTTCTTTCCGGCTGTTTATCTCTCATCGTTTAAACCGATATTGGTTTTAAAAGGATTAAAATTTTCCGAAAAAGGGACATTGAATCTGCGCAAGGCATTGGTCATTGTTCAATTCACTATTTCAACAGTTCTTATCATTGGGGCGTTGATCATTTCGCAGCAAATGCACTTTATTCAGTCAGCAAAACTGGGACTGGACAAGGATCAGGTTGTTGTAATAAAGAATGCGTATTATTTATCAAGAACCGACGGGGATGCTTTTCAAAACCTGGCGTTACAAATTCCGGGCGTCAAAAAAATTGCCACATCAGATGGAGTTGTTGGCGGGCAAAACTGGACAAATGGAATGCGGCTAAAGGGATCTCAAAATTCGCAATTGATGAATTTTCTTTCCGTGAGCTACGATTTTTTGGATGCATTGGGAATACAGATAAAAGAGGGAAGAAATTTTTCTTCGACCTTCCCAGCTGACACAATGAACAATGGAATTCCAAAAGGACCGCTCGATCAAAATATTGGAAGTGTCATATTGAATGAAACCGCCGTGAAAGATCTTGGTATTCCTGAGCCTGCTGTTGGCAAGCAAATTGTTTGGGGCAATGACGGTGACACGACCTACTATGTTTCGGTGGTGGGTGTAGCAAAGGACTTTCATTTTACGTCGTTCCGCAACCAGATCAAACCTTTTGCGTTTGTCAATATTCCACGAAGAGTATCCAATTTCACCATAAAGTTGTCCACTGATAATATTAAGCAAACTCTCACGCAACTGGAATCAACCTGGAAAAAGCTTTCAGCAGACAAGCCCTTTGAATATAATTTTTTAGACGAAACCTATGCAGGCCTCTATCAATCCGAAACGCGTTTTCAAAAAGTGTTTATCAGTCTTGTTGTACTTGGGATCATCATTGCCTGCCTGGGGTTGTTTGGACTTGCCACATTTGCTGCACAACAGAGAGTAAAAGAGATCGGCATTCGTAAAGTATTGGGGGCCTCGGTGAGCAACCTTATTGGCTTGCTGTCAAAAGATTTTTTAAAACTGGTGATCATTGCCTTGATCCTGGCTGTTCCCGTTGCCTGGTTTGCCATGAGCAAGTGGCTACAGGACTTTGCTTATAGAATTAATATTCAGTGGTGGGTGTTTATGGTTGGCGCAATCATTACAATACTGATTGCCTGGATCACCATCAGCACGCAGGCGTTTAAAGCCGCTGCAGCAAACCCGGTGAAGAGCTTGCGAACTGAATAGGATCGTGAATCGTGAGACGTGAATCGTGAATCGAATGTTCTCACGCCTGACGTCTCACGTTTCACGACGATTTTGATAATTATCCGAAAAAGAAAAGTCATGATAACTAACTATTTAAAACTTGCGGTAAGAAACTTAACAAAACGCAAGGGTTATTCGTTTCTCAATATCGCAGGGCTTGCCATTGGCATTGCCTGCTGTATTTTGATCTTTCAGTATGTAGCGTACGAAAGAAGTTATGATAGTCTCCCAAAGAAAGCTGACCAGATCGTCCGGTTAAGATTGGATTCTTATCAGCAAGGAAAGCTTTCATGGAAATCCGCTACTGTATATCCCCCGTTCGGCCCAACCATGAAAAAGGATTTTCCTGAAGTAGAAGATTTCTGCCGTTTGATCGATGCAAATATGCTTTTATCAAATGAAGAGAGAAACGTTAAGTTCAACGAGGAAAAAGGATATTATGCTGACGCATCGTTTCTTTCCATGTTTAATGTGCAATTAATAAAAGGTAACCCCAAGACTGCATTAAATGGTCCTGACAAGTTGTTGCTGTCTGAGAATACGGCAAAGAAATATTTTGGAAATGAAGAACCGATGGGAAAGAAACTGGTATATCGCACTCCAAGTTACAACCGCACCCTGGAAGTTACTGGTATCTTTAAAGAGTTCCCGTCCAATTCCCATCTTATCATCAATCACCTTGTTTCTTATGTCACATTGCAAAGCATAAATAACTTTTATGGTGATACTACCAATTCTACCGAAACGGCCTGGGGTTGGTATGACTTTTATACCTATTTGCAACTAAGACCGAATACAGATCTTAAAAAATTTGAATCAAAATTTCCTGCCTTTTGTAACCGCTATATCAATAACCTCGAGTGGGCAAAAACCAATAACATTGTTGCCGAAGTTCATGTCATTCCGTTAAGAGATATTCACCTATACTCGAATTATAACCAGGAAGCCGAAGTAAATGGCAATGGACAATCGGTTTCATTTTTATTTCTCATCGCATTTTTGATCATTGCCATTGCATGGATCAATTACATCAACCTGGCTACGGCGCGATCACTGGAACGTGCGAGGGAAGTTGGAGTACGAAAAGTAGCGGGCGCCATTCGAAAAAACCTGATCATTCAATTCATGGTGGAAAGCTTCATGCTTAACCTTGCCGCCCTGGTACTCGCGGGAATCATTGTATTTGCTTTGACACCATGGTTCAATCAACTGATGGGAAGAACGGGCGGAACTGATCTCATGGCAGCATCAAAGTATTGGTTGATGTTTGCTGGCATTTTTATAGGAGGAAGTATTCTATCTGGTCTTTACCCGGCATTTATTCTATCTGGCTTCAGGCCTGTTTTGGTTTTAAAAGGCTTATTCAAGAACAGTACAAGTGGCTACCTACTTCGCAAAGGACTTATCATTGCCCAATTCGGGACTTCAGTTGTTTTAATTGCCGGCACCATTATCGTCTTTCAACAGGTAAATTTCATGCGGAATCAAAAGCTGGGAGTGAATATTGACCAAACACTCGTGATAGACGGAGCTCAATCAATACCTGATTCCCTTTATCAAAATATTTTTCAACCATTCAAAACTGCCTTGCTGCAAATACCAGGAGTACAAACTGCTTCCGCCTCTACCAGTATAATGGGCAAGGAGATCTATTGGACAAATGGCAGCAGACGATTGGGAGCCGATGCAAAGGGTGCTGTCACTTTATATAATATTGGAGTAGACTATGACTTTGTTCCGTCTTTTGATCTCCCGTTAAAAGCCGGGAGGAATTTTTCAAAAGATTTTAAATCTGATAGCGCCGGAGTTTTATTAAACGAAGCCGCAGCTCACCTGTTGGGGTTTGATGATTTTAGTAAAGCTGTCAACGAAAAATTCCGCTCGGCGGGCGATACAGTAACACTGCTTGGAGTCGTGAGCAATTACCACCACCAGGGTTTGCAGAAGGCGATCGATCCGATGATCTTTCGGTTAACTCCCAATGCACGACAGGCTTATTCATTAAAAGTAAAAACAGGAAACGTTCAATCCACGATCGCATCCGTGCAAAAGACCTGGAGCAGCTTTTTCCCTGCTGATCCTTTCAATTATTATTTCCTCGATGAACTTTTTGATCAACAGTATAAAGCCGATCAGCGCTTTGGAAAAGTCTTCGGGTTGTTTGCATTTCTTGCCATCATCATCGCCTGCTTCGGGCTGCTCGGTTTATCAGCATACAATGTTTTGCAACGCACGAAGGAAATAGGCATACGCAAGGTGTTGGGCGCATCTGTGCAAAATGTACTTTATATACTTTCAAAAGATTTCATCATTCTTGTGTTGATCTCATTTGTCATTGCTATTCCTGTAACATGGTGGATCATGCATAATTGGCTACAGGACTTTGCATATAGAATCAATATACAACTATGGGTATTTGCGGTGGCAGGCGCATTGGCGATACTGATCGCTTTATTGACGATCAGTTTCCAGGCTTTGAAAGCTGCAGTGGCAAATCCGGTGAAAAGTTTGAGAACCGAATAAATTGAGCTGCGAACAGAGCTAATAGCTCAAAGCCCGTAGCTAAAAGCTTCTTTTATGTTTAAAAATTATTTAAAGATCTCGCTGCGCTATTTATTGCGCTACAAGACATACACAGCCATTAACACGTTGGGATTGGCAGTAGGTATCACTTGCTGTATCCTCATCATGTTGTTTGTAAGAAGTGAATTCAGCTATGATCGCTTCCATACAAAAGCAAATCGCATTTACAGAATGTGGCAGGACGAAAAATTCCAGGGACAGGAATTCAAAAACACAATTACATGCCTCCCTATGGGGCCGGCTATGCAAAGCAGTTTTCCCGAGGTGGAAGCAATGTGCCGCATATACACAACAAATACATTAATAAAGATCA
>DASYSW010000401.1:0-2717 GCA_036002905.1 Chitinophagaceae bacterium | reverse complement strand
TCCAACTCTGTTTGCAGGTACGTGTCGGGTGTGTGCTTAAAACCCTGCTGTGCTTTTCGCTGAGCATAAAGCTTGATCAGGTCAAATGCAATTTCCTTTACTTTAGACTTAGTTTTCTCCTTTAAACGATTCCAGACATCGCTACCCAGTTTATTGATCTTCGGGACACTTCCCTCTTTCCCCGTGTACTTAGCGATCTTGTGCAGGGAGTTTATATTGACATAGAGAATATCATTATCCTTATAAATGATCCGAACCGCTTCCTGGAATTTTCCGTTTGCCTCAATTTTTTGTAACCCGCTATACACTCCCACTCCGTGATCGATATGCGTTACATAGTCGCCAGGCTGTAACTCACGAAGCGTGCGGAGGGTTATCGCTTTACTTTTATTATACGCCTGCCTGACATTGTACTTATGATAGCGCTGGAATATTTCATGATCGGTATAACAAACAATTTTCAGGTCCTCATCAATAAATCCCTCGTGAATAGCCGTGGCAATAGGATTAAAAGTTATTTCCGCTTTCAATTCGGTAAAAATGCTGTAAAGTCGTTCTAGCTGTTTTGGGTTTTCTGCAAAAAGAAAGAGTTGAAATTTATTTTTCTCCCAATGTTTCAGATCACGGATCAACAAGTCAAACTGCCTGTTGAATGCTGGCTGCTGCTTCGTGTTAAACTCAATCTCGTACTGATGGCCTATCGATGACGGTTGATAGCTGAACTCAACAAAATGACGGTCCAAAATTTTACCTTCGAATTCTTTTACCGAAATGAAATCCTCCCCGGTCACATTTTTCTTTATCAACCTGTCATCGCTACTATCTTTTGCCTTTTCAGTTGTCTCTTCTCTCCGTAAAAAAAGATCGAGGTCTTCCCCGCAATCCGTTAGTCTTTCCTTACACCAGTCATAATCCTGTAACCAAACCACAGTATTCTGCGGAAGAAAGTCAAGAAGAGAAATCCTTTCCTCATTTTCAAACTGCGTATCTACGTTTGGAATGATGCTTACCTGTAGCAATTTTCTTTCGCTGAGCTGCGTTTCGGGATCAACTATGCGAATGGAGTCCACATCATTTCCAAATAATTCAATTCGGTACGGTTTATCATTCCCAAATGAATAAATGTCGAGAATACCACCACGAATCGCAAACTGGCCGGGCTCATAGACAAAATCTGTTCTCTCAAAACCGTAATCTGAAAGCTTTAGAAGAAGCTCTTCTGTATGTAAAGCATCACCGACCTTGATATGAATAATGTTGGAAGAAAGCTTGCCGGGCACGATCACTTTTTCAAACAAACCGTCAGGATAGGTAACAAAAATTTTCTTGTTGACCGACCCTTGCGCCGAGGCAATTTTTGTCAATGCTTCCGTGCGAAGCATCACGTGACTGCTATTGAGAATATTATAATTCTTTTTGTTTTTGAATGAAGAAGGGAAATAAAAAATATCAAGCGCATCGGTAAGGCTTTCCAATGTATTATGAAAATACGCCGCTTGTTCAGCATCATTCAATATGATCAGGTGATTTAACTGGGAACAGGATGGATGAGTAAAAACAGAAGCAACAACGAACTGTGATGAGCTTCCCTGCAAATTTTTAAGATAGATTTTTTGAGGGTGAGAAAAAGAAAGCCTGTCCGCCAATTGAAAAAGGCGGGGAGTGTTTTGATACTGGAGCAACAAATCCTGTACACTCATGGGGCTGGCAAAGATAAGAAATGGCGAAGAAGGAACAAGGTTAAAGCTTAAAGGTGTATGGCCGAATGAAACTTAGACCCTATATCTTACACCTTACATTATCTCTTCACAAATTGCTGGACAAAATTCTCCTTATTGTTACCCCTTATTTTGATAACATAACTTCCTTTGCTCAAAGTGGAAATTGGGATCGAAAGATTTTGATAAGGATGCTCCTTCTTGTACATCAATTTCCCCGTGGCATCAAAGATCTGCACCTGCATACTCAGCGTATTCAGGTCACCTTTTACAACTAATAATTGAGCGGCATCGGGTGAGATGTATTTAATGAAATCCTCTGTGATCACAGTGGGTGGGACGCCCGTTACAACTCCTGTTAATATGGTTGTAAACAATCCACGGCCGTGCGTTGCAGCAACCAATGAAGTATTGGCGGCGCGATATTTTATCATATAGACAGGCACATTCGCCAACCCATTATTGTTGGGTATCCATTGAGTGGATGCCCCATTAACGGAAGATGTTGTCCATGCACCAAGATCCGTCCCCAAAATAATTCCCCCTCCGGTTGTACCGCTTAATTGTGCCCCGGGCGGAGCAAATAATCCGCAAAAGACTGGCATGTCGGGTAAATTACCTTCAATATTCGTAAAGCTTGTCCCGCCATTGGTACTTTCCCAAACACTTGGTGTTCCGAAATTGGAAATTGTAATAAGCACATTGTTAACATTGTTAGGATCAACCTCAATGGAAGAAATATACGCTCCATTACCCGCAGCAATTGTGGTCGTAGATGCTACAACAGGGGTTGTGTTGGCACTGGTAATTTTTATAACCAGTGGTTGAAGTGCGGTGGCCGAACCTTCAACCGTGGATGCACCCATCCAAATTGTATTCGCTGCAGTCGGATCAACTTTAACTGCAGTCATTCCCCGGTCTCCCATTTGGTTGACCGTTTTTACTGATCCGGTCGGGGTGCCATCTAGTCCTGTAACGCAATAGTATTTTCCAATGTCA
>DASYSW010000400.1:0-4550 GCA_036002905.1 Chitinophagaceae bacterium | reverse complement strand
GAAAAAAAAACTTTTCCATCCTGGCTGGCCGCTGACGAGTTGATGGCAGAACCGGTGTTGTATTGCCATGTGAGTTTCCCGGTTGTTTTATTGATCGCAAAGAACTTTCCCTGGGACGCCCCAACAAAAATGTAATTTCCTTTGATCAATGGTGTTGATCTCACCGGCGCTTCAGCAAAAAAACTCCATGCTTTTATATCATAAATATTTTCACTGCCGGGCGTAACCGTAGTAAAATGTGATGGATTATCCCTGAACATTTTTGCTCCACCGTGTTGCTGTGCCTTGCTGGCTACGCAAACAAAACATACAACGACGAAGGAAAAGAGCTTTTGCATATTGTGAAATTTAATTCTCGTTGATCCATTTTCGGAAATAAGGCGCAGTCTCCTGGCTTACAATAACAGAATGACTGGTCTCATTGCAGTTGAGATCCACAGCCAGCTTCACTCTTTCAAGCGTCTTGTACGCCCTGATGTATTGAATATTTATGATGTACTGCCTGTTAGCCCGGAAGAAGATATGGTTATCGAGGAGAGTTTCAAGTTCAGAAAGATTTTGGTCGCACATATACCTTCTACCCTCCTTGTCGAGCACATAAACAACCCGGCTTTCAGTATAAAACAAGACAATATCTTCCATCTTTAAAAGGACACTGGCGAACCCTTTTTTTACAACAAGTCTTTCCTTTCTTTTGTCAAAGAATTTTTTCAGGTTTTGGCGCTGCTCAAAATGTTTTTCTAAATTTTTGTATTTATCGACCACTTTGACAAGGTCCCGGTCATCAACTGGTTTTAGTAAATATTCAATTCCGTTATGTTCAAAGGCATCTATTATGAATCCGTCAAAAGCAGTAACAAACACGCTGGGTGTATCGCATCTTATCTTTTCAAAAATGGTAAACGACAATCCATCGGGCAACTGGATGTCCGAAAATATCAGGTCGGCATGACAACCGTCAGAAAAATAGTCAAGGCTCTCTCTCACGGAACCCAGAACAACCATCACTTCCACGGGCGTGGGAAGTGATGCCAGTTTGTTGCTTAATTCGGTAGCGATCAGTCTTTCGTCTTCAATGATCACGGCACGTATCATACGTCATCAGTTTTATGCAAATTATGCATTGTGCATAGCACACTCTTGTCATAAATTGCTTAGTTATTTAAAGAAAATCAAATACCGTTTTGAAATTGCGAAGGGGCAATTCCAAAACGGCGTTTAAATGCCTTGCTGAAAGTAAATAGGTCAGGAAAATTACAGATCGAAGCGATCGCAGTAATGGACGTATCCTTATCCTGCAACATCGTTCTCGCCAATTCTAATTTTTTATTCAGGATGTATTGATATGTGGTAGTGCCAAAAGCTTGTTTGAACGAACGAAAGAAATGAAACTCTGATAAATTGCTTGCAAGGGCGACCTCGCTGACATCATTGATCATTAAAAAATTATCGTCCATGTACTGTCTGCCGATATGCACCCTTCTCAACAATTCTTTCCTCGTTTCCAGTTTTACAGATTGGATACCATTCAGCGCAAGGTAGTTTCCATAAGAATGATAAATGATCTTCTCCGTGAGGTCAAGGAACCATTCTTTGTTGATCTGACCCGTTTCATGACGATGGATCATGTTAACTAGTGAATCCAGCTTCTTTTTGAATTGCGAAGAACTAACAGGACAAACCGATTCAAAAAACTCAGGGTACCTGAAATATTTTGCGAGGTAGTTATCAAAATCATGGTCTTCTTGTGCGGACATAATGGTAAAGGCCTCTGCGACTGTTGCCGAACAGATGTCTATACAAATACTTTTTACAATTTCCTTTGATTCAAAATAAGCTTTCACATACGGCTGCCTGCACGCCAGTAAGAAATTACCACCTCTCACCTCATGTTCCTTATTCCCTACTTTATAATAAATGCATTTATCAACAACGTACTTCAGACTAAAGCTTCGAAAAGCATTGGCGGTAAACCATTCATTCAGTTCCGAGTAGTACACCATATCACGGTCCCCGCCCTTGTTAAGGCTAAGTTTATTTCCTTCGTTTATAGTATTGAAATGCGATGTCATTTAAAACGCAATATGGCTTCTTAAAAGGCAAATTTTATAAACTGAATGCTGCTATAAAATAAAATTAGCAAGAAATGACAAGAAGAAAAGTGCCCTTAGCCCGAACGGAAACTTTAGTGTATAAATGGTAATTATTTACTGCAAATAAGCCCCCGTGACTGCATCACCCTGCACTTCTACGAAAATATGTTCCTGCAAAGTGGTAGAAATGGAAAGACCGACATAATCGGGCTGGACCGGAAAATTATTGTGACTTCTCTCAACCAGGACCAGTGTTTGAATTTTTTTTGGTTGAAAGTCGAGAAATGGTTTCACCGAGTATAATAAAGTCTTGCCGCTATTTACAACGTCGTCAACAATGATGACGACCTGGTTATTAAAATCTAATTTCTTACTTAGCGTAACTTCTTTGGGATATCGTTTATCAAGTGAAATGGTAATTAAGTCTGTTTTAAGTGATGATATGCCTGACAGTGTTTTTTGGATTGACTTCGCGATCACCACTCCATTTTCGGGAATGCCGGCAAGCACAATTCTTTCTTCATCTATATTATTTTCCAGTATTTCGTAAGCTATCCGTTGCAACTTTTTTTCAGCTACGTATTTGTCGAAGATGTATTTTTTGTCAGCCATTTTGATAATGCTTCAAACAAAACTAATCTAATCCTTTAATTATTTATTATTGATTATCGATTATTTAATCTGAAGTACCCCGGGCCACTTATCCGACGACTGGCAATTAACAATTAATCATTAATAATACCTCACACTGGCTTATCTTAGTTAAGCAATTGAACGCATTATGAATCTCGTCCAGCAAATCTGGTTTATTGCTCTCGCTGTTTTTTCGATCTCACTTTTTACAAAGAATATGAAAAAGATCAGGCGGAATATTTTGATTGGCCATGATGAAGATTACAGCGATAATCCCGGATGGCGGTGGAAAAATGTCTTTCTGCTCGCCTTTGGCCAAAAGAAAATGTTCCGTAACCCATTGGTCGCGGTGATGCATTTTTTCATTTATGCAGGCTTTATCATTATCAATATTGAGGTATTGGAAATCGTGCTGGACGGAGGTTTTGGGAGTCACCGCTTATTTGCCCATGCACTTGGGGGTTTTTATACATTCTTAATTGATGCTTTTGAAATCCTGGCCGTGCTCGTATTGACAGGCTGTGTCATCTTTCTTATCCGGAGAAATATTCTAAAATTAAAACGATTCAGAAGCCACGATCTCGATGGATGGCCACGCAGTGACGCTAATTACATCCTGATCACTGAGATCCTGTTGATGACTTTTTTTCTAACGATGAATACAACCGACCGGGCATTGCAACTTCGCGCGTATAAACATTATTCCGACGTTGGCAATTTTTTGTTTTCAGGGAATTTTGCTCCTTACTTTCATGATCTGAGCTCATCGTCCCTCGTGAGCATCGAACGAACTTGCTGGTGGCTCCACATTACCGGCATTTTTGCTTTTCTTAATTATTTGCCTTACTCTAAACATCTGCATATCCTGCTGGCGTTTCCGAATGCCTACTTTACGCGATTGGAGCCAAAAGGTGAGATGGAAAATATGCCAGCAGTCCAACACGAAGTATTGTATGCGATGCAACCGGAATTGGCACCGACCGATGCAACACCTCCTTCAAAATTTGGTGCAAAGGATGTGTTTGACCTGAGCTGGAGAAATTTGCTTGACGCTTATAGTTGTACCGAATGCGGGCGATGTACCGCTGCCTGCCCGGCCAATATCACCGGCAAACTCTTGTCACCGCGAAAGATCATGATGGATACAAGAGACCGGATGGAAGAAGTCGGGAAGAACATTGACAAGAATGGTGAATTTAAAAACGACGGAAAAAACTTGTTTAACTACATAACAGTTGAAGAATTGAGGGCCTGCACCACTTGCAATGCGTGTGTTGAGGAATGCCCTGTTTCCATATCTCCGCTGGAAATCATTTTAGAATTGCGCCGCTCATTGATCATGGAAGATAGCAATGCGCCGCAGGAATGGAATGCAATGTTCAGTAACGTTGAAAATAACTTTGCTCCGTGGAAATTCAGCCCAGACGAAAGAGATAAGTGGACGCAGGGATGATCATCGTATCAACATCACGTTCCCCTTTTTGAAAATCACCCTGCCCGTGTAGTCTACGCCCTGGGCCATATAAACAAAATTAGCAGTTGATTGTGGTTGGCCTTTAATGGTTCCGTCCCAACCTTTACCTATTTCACGGGTGCTGAAAACAACCTCTCCCCAGCGATTATACACTCTGAAATAATTCAACTCCCTGATCCCAACACAAATCGGGCGAAGAATATCATTTCGTCCATCCCCATCGGGAGTAAACGCACTCGGAATAAAAATATCACTTCCTGTTTTAAAAAGTTTAACTGTGATCGTATCCTGGCCGAAACAACCAAACGGATTTGTCGCACGAACGATGTAAGTAACTGACCCACCCACCT
>DASYSW010000399.1:0-5369 GCA_036002905.1 Chitinophagaceae bacterium | reverse complement strand
CGTATAACAAATAATTTTTAGTGGCTGGTTATCGAAAGGATAATTGTCAACATCCCAGTCTTGGGACATGGTGCAGTTTATCTTTATTATTTTTCGATAGACCGAATATTTCAGTGTAGAATCGTACACCTTTGATGTGCCCGATTTCTGGAACTGAGGAATAACGCTAACGCTTAACTCTTTTGCGCCGTTTATCTGAATTTGATTCGCCAAAGAGTCCCATCCCCATAAGCTGTCCCTGCTCCTGAGAAATAGCCAGATCTCTATCTTGTATTGCTCATCTCTAATATTGATGTCCGAAATGTGGTGAATGTAACTCGTCACAATCACAGCATGCGGCTGCCCGTTTGACATCAGCGAGTCACCGGGATCATTTTGACCGGCTGAAGCTCCATGCACAATCAAAATCAATATTATCAGGCCACAGAATTTCTTAATCATGATCTAAAAGTCTTTTCTTGTTAGGTAAAAGTGTTTTGGTCTGTTCAAGACAGGGATTTTAAGCTGCTGGAGGAATGCTCGCGGAATGCGACACTTCTCCAGCATCAAATGCAGAGTTGAGCTGAATTTTTTCCAATCACGGATACCATGTCGTCTTCTCGTAGCCCATAATGCTTCCAAAAAGCTTACAATTAGCCTGATGATTCTAAATCGAAATCTTAAAGTGAACGCGAGGCACGGGAGGTAGCCGGCCTTTGCTTCGACAGGGAGAGATTCGGCACAAACTTTTCCTAAATTAAAAAAATGATAGCTGGGTGATGGCTCGTTCAATGAATTATCTCTCATAATCGTTCTTCTTTTGGTTAGTAGCTTCCTCTAAAAAAGAGTGCATACCTCCTCCGCAGCGTTTGATTAAGTGCTTGCGGTAAAAAAGAAAATGCGCCCGTACAATTAGTCGTGACTTAAATTGACAGGGAAACATCCAATTGATCGAATGCGCTGTGGAACTCCCTTGAAGTCTCGTTGCACTCACTACATTATTTAAACGCATAACGAGTTTTAGGATATTTCTTGCTTGTTCGTTTGTCGGCCCAGGTAATTCCAATTTATGAAGATTTATATTTCATTACAGGGCAAACTGATCAGAAATAAATTGAGTGCTTGAAGAGGTCCCTACCAGTCGGGAGAAAGTGTGTATACGGGAAACGGTATCGTCCCGATCCATGGGACGAATCCCTTAGTCTCCGCCAGTAATAGAGACCCAATTATGGATGGCGGCATGACTTAAGCCCAAAAACAATACTACAGGGAGATAATGTCGCGATTATTGTTGGTTTGATGAATCGAATTTAATGGAATAAAAAAACCCAGGACTACCCCTGGGTTTGAATGTTGTTAATGCCAATTGCAATTCGCTATCTGGGAGGAGGGGGCTCCGAGGGAATCAGATGTCCCATTGTCCGGCCTCCAGGGTCTTCATGGATGTGAATGGGCGCAGGTCTGAGATATCCCGTCATACGAAACAATAACGGTTCGTCACTTACTTTCACCCATTTCAAATAAAATTCATGTTCATATTTCTTATCCTCTACAGCTAAAAGCCATCCAGCATCAAATGACTGAATTTTTCCCTGCCTGTTAACGACTTCCTGATTCGATGAATTAGAAAATGGAACATCGTATTCGAACCAAACGTTCTCATCAGTTAAATTATTGGTGAAATTTTCAGAGTAGGTAACGTCGGGAATCGGATCCAACTTACTTTCTTTTTTTTGACAGGCCGATAGGGCAAATAGCCCTAAAATAGCGATCGCTTGCAGTATGCTTCTCTTCATTTTTTTTAAATTTTGTTGGTTTAGTTCAATTACATAAATAAAAGTTTCAAAAAATTATGGAGAAGGATAAACCCTTTAAACGAAAGAAATTCGTGATGAGAGAATCAATAGGATTTTTGATTCTTTGAATGGAGGCTCATTGGCCAGGGATTTTACGTTAAGGTAAACAATCAAAGTGTGGTATGGGGATGATAGTTAGTAGGCGTGTCAAGTTTTCTATTAAACGTGTGAAAGGACCACACAAACGTGAAGAAGCCCTGGCGCTGTCCGAGCAGGGGAGCTGACTATAATATAAGGCTTTTGATGTTGAAAATTCACCGAGAATAAAAATATTGTTACTGCCTTACAGCGCGCGGGGAAAAATCGCACGTTATCGTCGCGTTGGCTGTAATATTCTCCTCGAATCCCTCAGTCTCCGCCTCTCACGAAAATTTTTGTGTAAATCCTTCAGAGCTTGAAGGGTTTTTATTTCTTAGGTCGAAATTTCTGGTATTTACTTTTCGATGTATAAGTCGAAATTTCTGAAAAGAAAGAAGCAAATTGAAAAATAATAGATGTTGGACTTAAGGGCTCCATATGGTTTGACACCGGCGTTGTTCACGTAATCACGGTTATGGAATTCGCTCAGGTAATACTTAAACTTTATGTTTGTCGCAAAAGGAAACTGGACACCTACAAAAAAGCCATGCTGAAATAATTCCTGCCTGCTGCTGAACCAGCCTGTGATCTTATCGATTTTATCCCCATCTTCATAAGTCTTCTCTTTGTAGGAAAGTGCAAATTCAATTTCATAACCTCCATAAAAAAAGGTTTTTTCAAGATTGCCAAGTTTAAGCCCAACAGGAATCCCGATATTATAAGAGCGAAATTTCTTTTTATACTCCAGGTTATTTGTGTCTTTGTAGTTAGGCAGTATATACCCGACATTTCTCAGCGCCAGCCCCGCAAAGAAGCCGAAATTTTTATTTATGTCTTTATTGAGCATTACCTGGAAATTGACAACAGGCGAAAAACGTACAGTGGCATTTTCACTATTTCCGTTTTGTTCGATGTTCGCCAGGGAAAATATCAGCTCTCCTCCCGACGTCACATAGGCTTTCGATGATTTTTCTTTTTGGCTGAAGCACTGAATTGTAAGAACCAGGCTAAGTAAGGCGAGGCAGACATTTCTTTTCATAATTTTTATGTTTTGGTCAATCATTCTTTGAAAGTTTAGAGTGTTTTCTTCCTGATTCAGAAAAGTTTGCTAATTCAAACCAGTCTCTGTGTGCCAAGTTCATTAATGAACACGTAATAAACCATGACTACGATCAGCGTCATAGCTGACCGGTTAATCGGTGGCAAACAAGCTTAGAAAATGAGTGTAAAGTTTGGTCGATTTGCTCTCGTTGCGAGGGCAGTTAGTCGTGAAGAACCATGTTATAGTCTCCACAAATCTATTTTAAAGGTATTCAGAACTGCAAAAGAAAAGCGGTTCCCTCCCCTTCCACCGATTGCACCTGGACATTCCCGCGGTGAAGCATCATGATCTGCTTACAAAGACTAAGACCGATGCCGCTGCCGTTTTTCTTCGTGCTGAAAAAGGGAACGAATATTTTGTCAAGTAATTCCGGGGGCATTCCGTTTCCGTTATCTGCTATTTTAATGACCGACCGGTAATTGGAAGCAACATACGCTGACAGTACGATCTTCGGAGCCGTGCTATCTTTTATGGCTTCGATGGCATTGACCACAAGATTGATAAGTACTTGCTCAATGAGATTGACGTCAACTTCAAGTTGAAGATCCGTATCCTTTAAAATAGTTTCCAGTTCAATGTCTTTTTGCTCAAGCGTAGGTTGCATTAACTGGAGTAGATTGCCGAACAATTCCCGGACATATACCTTTTTTAAGTTCAGCGTTGTGATCTTATTCAGGTTGCGGTACGTCTCGGCAAATTTCAATAAGCCCTCACTTCTTCTTTTAATAGTATCAATTCCCAACTCAAGATCGTCAAGCGATCCGCTATCATCATTCAAAGAGGTAACCGATTGCTGCAGCCTGTGTTTTAACGTATCTGCTAAAGACGAGATCGGGGCCACCGAGTTCATGATCTCGTGCGTCATTACACTTAATAATTTTTGCCAGGCTTTTGCCTCGGTTTCATCCAAGGCTTCGTTTACGTTTTGAAATGCTACCAACTTATATATCTTTCCTTCCGTTTGGAAAGCCGTTGCAGAAAGTAATATCTTGAACGATGTTTTTTCAAAATGAGCAGACGCGATCTTGCTGATACCAGGCTTTAATGTCAGGACTTCTTTATACAAGCCTTCGTCTCTTCTTTCCAGGGAGTGTATGGTTTTCAGATACGGCAATTGCATCATCTTTTTCAGTGACTCATTCATCCAGACGACAAGGCCGGTTTCTTCCTCGTAAGAGAGAATACCGGTATCAACCAATTCCAGGATCTTTTGAAGATATTGATATTGGGTTTCTTTCTCTTTGCTGATGACCTTAAATGTTGTATTGATCTCATTAAATCCCTTGCGCAAAGGCTGCAATTCAATAGGTGCATGCTTTACATCAAAATACCTTGAAAAATCGCGATAGTGAACAGATTCAACAAACTCGTTCAATTCATCCTGTGCCTTCTTTTGAAAACGAAAAATATCAATGAGCTGGTAAATGATAACCGGGGCGGCTATTAAGAGATAAACATACCATTGCTTCACCACAAGGAAAGAAGTAAACGAGAGTGTAATAAAAAGAAGTAACACCCTAATTAAAATTCGCCACTCGAAGTTTTTAAAATTCATACCCTGTCCCGTCAAAGGGAATTTGCCCCATCTCCTAAAGGGGTGTATGTAAAACACCCGAATAAGAGAAGAGGAATTTAAAGTTCAAAGTTTGCACAAAGTTCAGAAAGTTGAGGTGAGTGACACAACAGGGCCCAGATAGTATTATCATAGCTGGCCGCACAAACATCAATTTCAAACCAACGCAACTGCTATTTCCAAAAAGTTTGTTCGCACCAAGTTCCTCCTTTAAGGGCACAGGGGGCTGTTTATATATCATACTTACTTAGTCTCCTGTACAAGGCGGTTCTTGTTAACCCCAATTCCTTTGCAGCCTTTGTAATATTACCGTTATGTTTTTCGATGACTTTAAGAATGGTATTTTTTTCAATGGCACTCAATTTTAATTCGGCCGGTTCATTTTCTGACACAGAGGGTGTTTCGAGAGGCGAGAAGATAAGATCTTTTGGCTGCAATACTTCTTCATCGGCCATGATCACAGCCCTTTCAATAGTGTATTGAAGTTCGCGAACATTCCCGGGATAATTATAGCTCAATAGTTTTTCCATTGCTTTTTTATCAAACTCAGGTGTGATCTTCATGTATTTATTGCTGTATAATCTTGCAAAATGCCTGGCCAGTAAAATAATATCATTCCCTCTTTTGCGCAGGGGAGGCATCGTTATCTCAACGGTATTGATGCGGTAAATAAGATCTTTCCTAAACCTGCTTTCATTTCCCAACTCAGCCAATGAAACATTGGTCGCGCAGATCAGGCGAATATCGATTGGTATTATCTCATTGCTGCCTATTCTTGATA
>DASYSW010000398.1:0-10573 GCA_036002905.1 Chitinophagaceae bacterium | reverse complement strand
TTTTCTTAACAATTAAAACCATCTTATGAATCTGATAGAAAGGGCCATCTCACCGACGCCCACGTTCTTTCAAAAGCTGAGAAACATCGGGCTGGCCCTGGCCGCCATCAGTGCGGCCATCATCGCCTCGCCCGTTGCCCTGCCCACGATCGTCGTTACGATCGCCGGCTATCTCGCTGTTGCGGGAACCGTGCTGAGCGCCGTGAGTCAGGTCACTGTTACCGGAGATCAATAGTCCGTTGACGAATGGTTTTTAAGCGGGGCCCCGTTCTGTAAAGGCGGGGCCTTTTGTTTTGTTACCATTTACCTGTTGGGATAGGTCCAAAAAGGAGATAGATTACATAGTGGCGGTTCCATTATTTTTAATGTTCAGTCAATCATCGCAACGTTCTTTTGAACAAACTGATAACACTATATCTTTGAAATCATGAAAAAACGGCCAGATATATACGATAACAATTAGGAGGTAACCGGCAGTTTTTAGGATGTTGTAAAGTTGTCTATAACTTCAGGGAAACCCGTTGAGAAGGTTAAAAGGACCGAAAAGAAGAAGAAGTAATGACTAAGATCATAATATGCGGCATTTCACTTTTTCTTGCCTTTACTGTGTTTAGCATGTGGCTTGTCGGCTCTCATGGGCACATGAGGTTTAGGCCGTATATGTTAGAAGATTGGATATTTACCTCATTTCTTATTTTGTTTTTAGCAATCCCAGTTTATATTATTTCAAGTGCGTTGTTAAGGAAATTTTCAAAATCTAAAAGTATTAAATCATAGAATTCCCACTTGTCCCAACACCAACACCAAGTCTTATATGACAAGTACAACTAAAGCCACCCTCATTTTTTACATTATATCCTTTATTATAGCACTATGGGCAGGTTTTGAATTCGGATTTACTAACAGCCATACTCCCCCAATGACATTGTTGATTGAATTATTTGTATTACTGATGGGGATAATTCTATTTGCGATAGGCAAGAAGCGTAAGGCGAATTATTTAGTTCATGCAATCGGATTGGCAATCAATAGTATTTTGGTTATTTACATTTTAAAGCTTGCGTTTTCCCACTAGTCCCAACACTTATATAGTTGACTTTTTTATTCGATTCACCAATGGCCGGTCTAAAGAAAACACTTAGCTCCCGATAATTCATCAGCTTTACAATAACGCTGAGCCTTTTTTTGGAATGTCTGGGGAAGAAGTTAGTAAATTACTATTGCATACAATTCTGATGATTTTGATTATTTTAACCCTAAACCTCTTAATCTGAAGCCCGGCAACAGAAATACAAACTATCTGTATCCAATACAGGTCTGGTTTATTTCCATTACGGTGATGGCACCGATAGTCATCACCCTTTATCAAATGTTTTCCCGGCATGATTCTTCTCCCCTTGCTGATAAGTACTCCTGGATTGCTGTGGTTGTTCCCATCGGCTTGATTTTCTCCTTACCGGTTTTGGTAGTTTATTACATCCTGTTTTATTTACTTACAAAAAGACAGATAAAAGCACTGACAATAAAAATCACCCTTTGCATTGTCTGCATTGCAGGGATTCTTATTAAATTTTATGAGATCAAAGGCGAGTTGGCATTTTTTATGAGTATGATTTATTCAGCGAGTGTGGTTTTTCCAACGTTCCTGTTCAGGGTTTATGAGAGGGCTACTGAATTGGAATCGGCTGAAGATAATTTGCAGGAAATCAAAAGTAATTTCTGATTTTTTTTAATTTTTACGATGTTCTATACCAGACTATTTAAGCTTACGCGTCCAAAGTTTATTCCTCCCGACAAAATTGATGAGGACTTTTATAATGAGATAAAAGACAGATTAAAAACAGAACCGGATTTTGCTTTTGAATCCGATATAAGATTTTGGGAGACGTACAAATACATAACTATTGTTTTTATTGTTTTTTTAATCTCTTTGTCAACTTTATTTGTTCTTTCCGGCCCTGGAGAAGACAAATATCCCTTTTTTTACGGGCCAGCTGTTTTTCTGGTAATAATATTGTTTTTTCCTGTTAGATATTTTATCGTTTTAATGGTTTACCTGGCGATCTATTTTAAAAATGAACGCAAGTTCCATGCGCACTTCAAAAGGGTTCTTGCCGGTTCCGATAATTTCCCAAACTTTATAGACAATTTTTACAACGGAAAGTATGCTGAACAGTTGCCGCTCAATGAGTACTTTTATGAGAACGACATCGGTCCGATAAAAGGCTATGTTGATGATAGAAATATTGTTTCGGACATAGCGATTTACAGATACGCTAGATCACCGGATAGATTCATAATCTTGAGTCAAAATGAAGAAATAAGTGCATTTATAGAAGAACGAGCCGGATGGCTGGCAATAGACAGAAAGGATAAGGCAAGATGGACTATCAAATATTCTGTTGATATTCCATGCATCTATGGAAATAAGAAGCTGCAATCGCGGATGGAACTCGCTTAAAAACAGTTCACTTGCTAGCTGATCCAAATCAAAAGCACCTTTAAATATAACCTTGATGATTTACGATTCTGGAATGGCCCTGTTTGGCAAAAGTATTATGAATAGCTTTCGGGAGAATGCCGCCAGGTTTTTAATCTTACTGACAATAACAAGTTTGGCATCTTGCAAATCAGAACTTGCAAAAGACGAATTGTTAGGGAAATGGTCTTATAGTATCAATCTCGATACATTTCATTTGAATTTTATAGATTCTGCACATTGCACATTCTCATCTTGTAGAGTAAATAATGTCCATTACGATTACAGGTTCAGGTTCTTTCCTGAAAATGAACTGGTGACGATTATTTTAGAAAAGTCAGCTAAACAAAAGGATACTGCACAACTTTATTTATTGCGAAGATTAGATAAGGATAGATTTAAAATACTTCTAAGGGGATACAGTATTAATTATTTTAGCACCGAGCTTCTCGCCAAATCAGATTCTACCAATTCTGGTTATTTAGAAAGAGAACTGCAGTAATCTACGGCTTAACCCCAACAATTATCTTCCTCTCCACAATACTGGAGTACAACCCCTGATGCTGAAGCGTTCTGAGGACTTCCATAATCGAGGCATCCCGGGAGATATTAAAACTATACCGCTTATCAGAGATGCTATCCTGGTAAACAATATCCACATTATACCAGCGCGAAAGGGTTCGCATGATCGTGTATATCGTCGCGCGCTGAAATAACAGGGTGCCGTTCTTCCAGGCGATAATAGATTGCATATCGGCAATAGAGTCAATCGTTAATCTTAGATTTTCTGTTCCTTTCATTACAGTCATCAATGCTTGTTCCGAGGGCTTCAGCAGAATGCTGGTCGTATCTATGGTGGGTCCGTTTGGATTCAACTTTACCGTGGCGGTCCCGTTTGTCAGGGTAATGGCCTGCGGTTCGTCATCGTATAATTGGATGTTGAGCTCCCCGCCGTTGGATTGGACCCGCATCCGATCCGTAATAATGCGTAGTCCGCCTTTTAGGTTTTTGGGGACTTCAATATAAGTTTCTCCGGATACATAAATCGTAATGGAGTCCTGATGGAAATTCGCCGGATACCTCAGCGAACTCTGGGCATTGAGCCAAACCCGGGTACTGTCCGGCAGTTCAACCGTATAATACCCGCCGCGCGGAGTGCGCACCGTATTGTATCTGTCCTTTCCGGCCGTACTGTCGTTCTGCGTAGTATAGATAAGGTTTCCATGTTCATCTTTTTCAATTCTCGCGGCGGCATATCCATCCTCGAATCCACGAGTGAAACCATCTATCGCCTGGGATACACCCTCTGCATCGATCAGACTGGCTGTATAACTGGCCGGCTGGATACTTTTATTTCCCCGAAGGAGGAAGAATAAACCGGCGCCCAGTACAACGATAAAAATCGCGGCGATCCGGGCGATCCGGTAGAGGCGTACAGGGCTTTTCAAAGGCTTAACCGACCAGGGACCGGGATATTTTTCCTTTATCTTCTGAAGGATCCGGTCCTTAGAGTCTTCAGTACTGTTGATCGTCTCCAGCAAAAGGTCCGGATGGGTTTCCTTCTGGAACAACGCTTCATTATGTATGGATTCCTCCCTCCAGGCATTCAGTTCTGCCTCATCCGCAGGGGTTAGCTGGTGCAGCGTATATAGGAAGAATAATTGTCCGATTCTTTGGGGATTCATGGTTTTCATTTTAAACTCAGCAATATCAATAGCAGTACAGGCAACAGGGGTGATCCGCTGGATGGATCGATTTCTTTCTTCAGTAACTTATATGAATGTAGTTTCAGGTTCGCCACTGTTTTCTCTGAAATGTCCAGTCTTTTGGCGATTTCACGGGTAGAGAGTTGTTCTATATAACAAAGCATAAACACCTGCTTACACCGGGGCGGCAGCTTCTCCCGGGCAAGGTGGATTAGCTGGTGATAGGCCGCGCTGGCTTCCGCATCCTGTATGGCCCGGGCTTCACGGGATTTAATATGATAGGCTACCCCCTTTTCCTGTTCCGTGGCCGTCTTCCTGCGAAGCATATAACTCAGGGATTTGTTCGTAGCAACTTTGTAGAGAAAGGATTGGATTTTATAGATCGATTTGAAACTACCCTTATGTTCCATCAAAACCAGGAAGGTATCGGATACCAGGTCCTCGATATCCGGGTTATCTCCGGTAATTCTTTTGATGATAACGGTAACGGGCACCCTGTAGTTTTCATAGATCCATTGGATGGCTTCTTTTTCCCGGTTATTGAAACCGGGAACAATCCGGTGTTTTGAAAGGCTAATCATGAGTCTGAACCAAATGTAAAAACTATTGATTCAAATACCCGCTAAGAAAATCACTTATTGAAATAATAATCCTATCATTTATGGGGGGTGAATTTCCCAATGAGATTAAAAATAAAGGCGACAACAGTTGAGGATTAAAATACCCTACCTTTTTTTCAAAGAAAATGAAAATTAATATGCAACAGTTGAGAGGTGAAATACCCTACCTTTTTCCCAAAGAATTATTCCTTTTTTAAAAGATTCTCCTATCATTTACGGGTACTAGTTTTCCCAATGAAAAAAATAAAATAAAGAATCATCGAAAAGGGTGAAAACACATAATTTGGTATCGACATTTTAAGTTATAGAAATCGCAATCATGAAAACCAATAACCCAAAAACAACCCCACCCGATCCACACGTGGATCAATTTCTGACGGCCGTCGGCCGGCTCTCCCTGGTGCACCTTATCAAAATGGATCCCGCGATGGTCCGTGACATCTCAAGCCAGGCTGGTTTGTCTGACGCTCAATCTTCGGGGCAGAGTGTGTCATCATCGCGGCCTGTGGAACCGGATAATATTTCTTCACCCCGATCTGCGGAGCTGGTTAATCAGCCCTGTCCATTATCTCCTGTTCGTGGCATTCCGCTTAACGCCCCATTTCCCGAAAACCTCCGGCTTACCTGGACTCGTTCCAAGATCGACCTCGTCGAACTGATCTATGCCCTGAGGGAGCTGCGTGTATTCAGTAATGGTGAGGCCGAGCTGAAAGCCATCACCGCCTGTTTTGAATATATGTTCTCCTTTGAGCTCGGCAATATCTCCAGCGCCTTCCAGGAAATCCTCGAACGCAAGAAGAGCTACACGAATATCACCGATAAGATGCGGGATGTCTTCCTGAAGAAGGTAGAGAGTTCGGGGAGGGGGTGAGGTCCCAACGTCCTGATTTCAATATAAAATGTATAACATTAAACAACTGTGTTTCAAGGCAGATATCTTTACTAACGGAACGCCTTATATCATAAATTTGAGTGTTGGCAACTATACCATGACAGACTTCGAAATATCTAAATTAATTCAGAAAGAGTTTAAAGAAATGACTTTGGGAGTGACGTCTCAATATTTGGAAATCCACGAGCCTATTTACGAAAAAACGAGCAACTTAAAATAGACAGAATAGACAGTGAGAAAAAAGACGATACTATAATTGCATATTTGCCTGTCAAAAACGAATACTTCTTTTTTGCAGTTTATTTAAATAAAAAGACGGGTGAGATATTTAACATTGGTACAGAATCTAGAAATATTGTTTCTGTGATATTCGCATCGGAGAACATGACGTGTGATGAACTTAAGTCTTTGACAAAACTAAATTGCCAGGAATTCTGGAACAAAGGAGATAAAAAGCCTCATAGAAAAGCTACTTATAAATTTAGTGGTATTGAGTTTTACCCTAATCCAGAACCGGATCAATTTGAAGATAAGTTAGATAAACTTTTGATTTTTATAGATGACGACAGAGAGGGTATTTTATCACTTTCGGCAAAGTCCGAAGGATATATTAAGGTTTTAATGGACTTTCACCGGGGTAATCAATTATTGGGAGGTATGAATATCGAATCTGAAACTTTAAAAAGAATTAGTGCCTTAAATTTAAGTATAGATTTCCAAATAACTGCTTGGGGAAATAGCTTTAAATAAGGTACAGTTGCTAACTAGTGCATTGGCGCTATGCCGGCAGACTAAGATATTTTGGGTAATTGTAATTCTAATCAACTTCAGTACATTGGTAGTAGATAAACTAAATCTACGGCCAAGCCAGCAGTAGGAGTTCTATTGCCGGCACAGCCCCAATGTAAAGACGTTAGCTGCAAACCCAAATCAATGCGAGTTATTCTAAAGTTTATTTTAATTTTATTAATTCCTTTTATTTCTTGCAGAAATAATCCTCAAACATTTAATGCTAAAAGCCTTGGAAACTTTTCAGGCAACATTGTGGGAAACTGGCTTTTGAGGAATAGGGGTATAAATACGGAATCTGGCCAGACAACATTCGCAAAGGAATTTTATAATACTAAATCAACACTACTTCGGCTACAGTCAGACTCTTCATTTCAAATGGACAATGCTGGATTTGTATTGGGAAATTTGCCGTCTAAAATGTTAAGTATTGGTGATATAATTTCTGGTTCATGGTACGTCACCTCAGATAGCCTAATCCTTATCATTCCATATAAAGAGCAATTGTTTCACGACAGTTATAAAATACATCATTGTGATGGTCAAAAGCTAGTAATTGTGCAAAAGCAATTTGAAGTCGAATCTTACAAAACACTTCAATTTTCAAGAGAATAGGGTCTGCAGCTAACAAAGGCATTTAAGAAAAAGCCGGCAGACGTGGCCTCCTGCGCAGGCTTAGTCGGCCTGGTAACTTCAGCTAATTAGCATTATTCAACATCAGTTCGGCGGCGTGCCGTCGGCAAATAACGCCGCAATCGAGCTGAAGGAATCCTTATCTTCGGCTCAGCGTAAATGCATTATCGTTGACAGCTATGAAATTGACCCAAGACCATAATTGAATCGTAAATGTCCGACATACAAAGGCTTATCGATATTACCTTTCCGTTTGTTCAAAAACTGCTAACAGAATACGGAGAGTTTTTCCCATTGGCATCGGCAGTAAAATGTGACGATCAAATTGCACAAGTCGGAACATATAATAACGATGAAAGACCTCTATCTGATACACTTATTGCGGACCTTAAAAAGGGGTTAAAAGCTAAGCAAGGGGAGTATAAATGTGTGGCTATTTTTTATGATGTTAGAGTTATTATTCCGGTAACTAACTTAAAATCAGACGCTATTGCAGTCTTTACCGAAGCTCAATATGAAAACAACGGGTTTATAATTTACTATCCCTATGAGTTAACCAAAGAAAAAAAACTAATAATGAAAGAAGGAGTATGGAAAGAGGCAACTAATAAGGAGATATTCCTTTTATAAAATGTCAAAGTATACTTACACCACAACTAACATTCGAAAGGGCGTATTGCTGCCTGACTAAGGGTATTTGTGTAGTTAGATTTTATTGAACATTGGTATATTGGCTATGGATAAATCAAATCTAAGATCAGGCTAACAATAGAATTTTTATTTCAGGTACAGCCCCAATGCAGTAACGTTATATGCAAGCTTAAATGGATAGTTCTAAACTTATATCTGTTGGCCGGACAACGGCAAAAGTCTCATTTTTTGGAGGGGCACTCATTTTTTTACTTTTTTACCTTTCTAACTCTGGTGAATTTGGTTTACTCGGCGTATTGTATGCAGCATGTATGTTTATCATAAATCTGGTTATAGTTGCACTAATCGTATTTAAGGCAAATCGTGAGAAAACAAGCCGTAAACATCTTTTCAGAACAGTAGGCGTTATGTTATTAAACATCCCCATTTTCATTTTTTATTGTTGGTTTGCTATTATTTTAATGAACACTGTCCGTGTAACATTTGTAAACTCAACAACTGATGATCTTGTAAATATCAAAATAAACGGCTGCCAGGGAAGAAATATTGACAAATTAAAAGTTGGACAAAGTAAGACATTGTGGATACACATTCCCAATGACTGCGGAATTTCAATTGCCTATAAACTTAAAGGAAATATAGTATCAGAAGATATTACAGGATATGTTTCAAGTGATGGTGGCTATATTATGACCTTTTATATAGGGACTCATCAGAAACCGTACGACCATGATTTATGACAAGATAAATCGGCAGTAGGTGGTCTATTTTGAGTCTGTCTTCCAGGAAATCCTCGAACGCAAGAAGAGTTATACGAATATCACCGATAAGTTGCGGGATGTCTTCCTGAAGAAGGTAGAGAGTTCGGGGAGGGGGTGAGGTTCCAACGTCCTGATGTCAATATAAAATGTATAACATTAAATAACTGTGATTCAAGGTAGATATCTTTATAAACGGAACGCCTTATATCATAAATTTGAGTGTTGTGTGTAATGCTAAAAGAAACACTCTTTTAATGAATAAAGGTCTATTGAAGACGCTAGCGATTATTATTTTGTTATCTTCTTGTTCAAATAACAATGGATATAACCCTAATAACCTTACGACAGACACAGCTGCCGCTACTTCCAACAATAAAAATGCAGACAGTTCTGCAAGTGTTGGCTATTTAAAAATAATAGGTGACGCAGTTGTACTCTCACCTTTTGAAATTGAAGTCGGTTTAAGTCCAAAGGCTAGTGAAAAAATTATGGCGGATAAGGAAACGATTATTATATCCATTTATTTTACTGGAATACCAAAAGATAGTTCCACAGCAAAATTCGAAGAAGACGGTTCATTTTATGTTGCTTCAGTTGATAAGGAAATCCAATATGGGCAAGTTGCTAGGTTTGACAGCATAAGGATTCCATTGAGAATTTTCGACCAACTTAGAAATAAAGACATTGATTTGGGTGTAAATGTGTATAGTGGACGAAAATCTTCCCAGAGTAATTTATTGAACTGTGAACCTTTGTTCGACAAAATCAGCAATGTGGCGAACAAGAGGTTTATACTCAAGGGTAAGCTAATTTATGGAGACGACTAAGCACTACACACAACATTTGCATTGGCGCTATGCCAACAGAGTAAGGGTATTCGTGTGGTATGAATTCCATTGCCGGCACAGCCCCAATGCGCGAACGTTGGCTGTGATTTTCAGACAGACGTCAATTTCCAAAAACAACATAAAACGACAATGGCAAATTATTCATTACCACATTTCGCAGACATTGACACAAACATTCTTGAAGAATATTACGACGTTGATATAGATTTCAATGGGCAAGAAATTCAAATTGACTTAAACTTTGAAAACAAAAGCATTGATCCAAACCGTTTGGACATTGTAAAGCGATTCATCGAAAACATTTCGGAGTTTGACGAGAAAAATAAAAAATATATTGAGCAGGATTATGATGACGATGACTGCGACACAGTGAAGACTTATATTGAACATCATTTAGAAGAGGTCGGAAAAGATGAACTTGCAGACCTTGTAAATTTTGACGATGAAACAATAAGTCCAGAAATACAACTAATGAACTCTTTGCGACTTGTAAGAGTTGGTTTGTATCCTGACAGTGAAGATCAATTTGCAATTTTTGACTATTCAATTGGGCAAGACTTGACACAATATATAGTTGTAATTAATACGAACGAAAATGGCGACTTAGATTATATGACTATGGAAAGTTAACTTAGACAAAACCCCAGCCACCACAACAAGAATATTCCTGGTTATGAGATTTTATCGGATGAACCTTATTTGCAATCTCAGAGAAATTTTTGCCCGCAATGTGAAAAATATGAGTTGGAATTCAGATCTGCCGGACATTTCGATTAAGAAATTGGACAAAAGTTGGCACCCACTTAATAGAAGTTGATTGAGTGGAAATTCCGGGCAGTAAGACCACTAAATTCCGGATGAGACTGACCACTACAGGCATTGATATTCAATTACATTGACGGTCAATGTAAAACAAAATAAGATGGTCAGGGTCTTCGGAAATTCCACTACTACATCTGGCAGGCCATTATAAAGGAATTTTTGTAAATTTATAGTGGTCTCAAATTAACAATTTAAACCTTGCTATATGAATGTCGTACAACGCCTGGAATTTTGGGGTGACCATCATCACCCCAAATGGATAGATATCATTCGCATTGGATTAGGTCTCTTCCTGTGTTACAAAGGATGTGATTTTCTTGCCAACATGAGTGCCATGCCTAATCTCCTAAGCAATAAGATGTCTTTTGGTTC
>DASYSW010000397.1:0-2835 GCA_036002905.1 Chitinophagaceae bacterium | reverse complement strand
TTCGTGTCCATACGTCAATGCAAAAGTTGCGTATTGGCTGGGCTCCCAGCGCGGCCCGATCTTATATTCAGGAATGGCAATGTTTTCACCTGCTGTACCAAACACCTCTCCTACAATGGACCATTTGGGACTCACAGGATTCCAGGCCACCCGGCCGGAATATGTAAAACCCCACGCGGTTGTTTTTTCCTGGCCATAGTTCGCCGTTACGCTTGCCCCGGGCATCAGGTCAACTGAAAGTTTATTATTAAAAAAAGGAATAGTACAGGGAAAATTTATCCAGTACGATTTGAATGCATCTTTGGCCCTGTCTTCGCCATTGATGGTGCCGGGAAACATGCCTGTACCGGCTTTTACCGCGGCGCCTCCTGTCTTTGCTTTATTTTCATAGAACATATACTTTGCATACAATGATGTAGAGTATCCATCGTCGGTCTTAATATCGCCATCATCATTGTACAAATAGGCAGCGATGGTAAACTCCCATTTGGGAAAGAGTGAATAAGTATTCATCAACATCGAGTTCCGCTCGCCAATCGTTGGAATTAGTGTAATGGTGCCATGAGGCTTCGATATCCAGCTGTCTGAATTGAATTGTTGAGCGCTTATTTGTTTTCCGCAAAGCATCATTATCCAAAAAACGTGAAGCCACAAAAAACGTTTCCGCCTCATGAATTAAATTTTTTGTTTTAAAAGGGTGCTGACAAAAACAGTTTTGACCGAAACTATTTGACGTTGGCTTTTTCCCACGCACGCACTCTAACGCTTGCCGCGTCAAACAGCCTTTCATAGTTACCTCTCAGTAATTTTTGTTTTGCATCGGGTGTGAGTTTCTCCAGTAACGGTTTGTACATATCCATGATCTTAAGGTAGGACGCCTGGTCCTGTGGTGCTACTTCGTCTGTACCCATGATAAAACGATCGGGGTGATTATTTATAACGGAGGCAGTATTCCCAATTGTTTCCGGCGTTGCCGTGATGTATTTTGCCACTTCGGTCCATGAAATATCAATGTACACATGATTGAATTCAGGATCAGAAAGCGCCTTGTCAAGCAATAACATTTGATCCTTTACCGGTCTTACAATTCTCCCTACACCGCAATGTGCCCAGATGATAGTTGTCTTCTTATGTCTTTTGAAAAGTTCTCTTAGTTGCGCAACATCCCAATTATCCTGCCCGCTTTTTGGAAAAGGCATATCGATATCATTATGCAGGATCACCAGCAGGCCTGATTCAGCACAGAAATCCAGTATGCGGTCAAGAGCAGGATTGTTCAACGTCGCTACCGGTCCTGCAATTTTTGATGAAACAAATTCTTTGTGAATCGTGAATTCGCCAATGCCGGTAAACACACCCGGAAACGTTTTCAACACTCTTTTGATATGGTCCGCCGCATACATATCGGCGGGGTTAAATCCCGTGATCATCGGGTCAAATCTTGCCTGTTCTTCTTTTGTAAGCGATTTATATGTCATCGCTATGTACGCATCGGTAAAAGAATAGTAATAGAGAGGGTCATCACTCGCGAGATAATAAGTAGGTGCAAAATTGCCGCTGTTACTGTAACTCCACAATTGTTGCAGTGGTATACCAAACAAGGCAACACGTCCAACCTTATTTCCCATTATTTGCAAAAACTTATGGATGTCGGTCCCTTCCTGCACATAGTTGGTCAAATGAAAATGAGAATCATTCAACAGGAAAGAGTCCGTTTTTGCGATTTGTTGTGAAATGCAACCCGATGAATAAAATATTACTGCAAGTGCAAGAATCGATTTTGTTTTTCGGTATGTTGGTCGGCCTGTTTTTGTTTGACGGTCCCTTTTCATTTTTTGACGATTTATTTTCAAGAAAGTTTTTACAGGCGTTACCACATCCTGACCATGCCTATTTTTTTATTACAAGAGTATATCTGTTCCGAACGTTATGGTGGGACCTGTTTGTCCTGCTCCGTATAAACCAAATGTTCCTCCAGCAGAACTCTTATACACATACATCACCTGCAGATTCAATCTCCAGCTCCTGGTCTTGATAGGGTACACATTTACTCCACCACCTGCTTCCCACGGATGTCGTTTGAATTCATCAAAAAAATATGAATGGACCCCATAAATGCAGAGCGTCTTTGGAATGGCCATATACGAAACCTGAATATCATATCCGTAGTCTTTGATCGTGCTGATCGGAGGACTGCCGCCACTTGCATCAAACTTTGATAATTTTCTTGCATGAAATTCAGTTTGTATTCCCAAGCCCTTATACTTCAAGCCGGCATCAACGTTCACATTGTCAACATCTGCCTGGTCCACCGTAACACCGTCTGCAAGTGCTCCTGTTTCAAAGAATAATACGCCATCTGTCATTCGAACCTGTGTGTTATCTGGTGATGGTTGATCGATGTTGTTGAAGCGGTCTTCCCTGCTATGGTTGTAGGAAGCACCGAATCGCGTTGCGGGCTTCTGATGAGCTTCAAAATCACCGATGCCACCTCGTGGCCCAAATTCACCCGTCGTTGGCATCCACCACAACGTGCCACTTGTTGAAAGATCTCTTGTAAGTTGCGCGGCTTTTATGCCCAGTGAACTCAGGTTATTACCAACAAAAACCTTGTAATACAATCTTGGTATCACTTCTCCCGTCAGCCACATTCCATTGGTGAAACCTCCACGGAGAGATTCTTCACCCATAGTTCTGTCTGTCGAAGAATAAAATGGAAAAGAGCCCTGCATTGATCTTACAGAAAGATTTGGCCCCACCCCTATGGCCAGCTGGAAATTCTTATTAAACCTATAAGCGATGTTCCCATAGATCAATGCCTGTTGTGTCGTGAAA
>DASYSW010000396.1:0-7213 GCA_036002905.1 Chitinophagaceae bacterium | reverse complement strand
CAAGCATAAATGCATTCAATCCTTTCTACCGGGTACAATATACAAATGGGGATGGTAAGCGTTATGACGCGGTTCAAAATTTTGAAGCCAATTACAGAGTCAACAAATTTGTTAGTTTGAATGCGAAATACGGCGTTAGCTACAAGAATGAAAATGATGTTTGGACACTCTATAATCAATCATTAAATGCAAATACTATTGACCAGGCTTCATATGCATCGTGGTACGCCACGGATGAAACCGGTGAAATTGACAATTGGCAATACAACAATACCAGGCAAAATTTTTTAGGCACTGTAAATATCAAAACCGATTTTGAAAAAGACTTTCATATTCACCTTCCAATACAAACTTCGACTTTGCTTGCCTTTGACTATCGCAAAAATGAATACAAGGAATTTGACACCTGGGGACAGACTTTGCCTTTAAGCCCTCCATATAATTTTGCTTCAGTTCAGGCTACTCACATGGCGACCGAAAACCAGGATGGAACCGGGAGAGCTATGGATTATAAAGAAACATTTGTTACTTATGGCTATATGCTTGACCAAAGGATCGATTTCGGAAATTATGGTGGAATTACAGGAGGGTTCAGAACAGATTACTCTTCAGCATTTGGTTCAGGTAATAAACCCTTTACCTTCCCACATTTTAACGGATACCTGAATATGCAATCGTTTAAATTCTGGAACGGCATCAACGATGTAGTTCCTCTTCTCAAATTTAGAGCTGCGTATGGAAAGGCGGGAATCCAACCAGGCCCATTTGACAGGTACCCAACTCTTATTCCGCAGGCTACGGGCAACGAGAGCAGCTATGCAAATCCGACCAAACAAAAAAACCCGAATCTGGGTGTAGAGGTTTCGTCTGAAACCGAAGTTGGGACGGACATGACTTTTAATTTAAGTAAAGGCAGTTGGCTGAAGTCGCTCAATCTTTCATTTACTTATTGGACGAGAAATACTGATAATGCAATCTACTATCAAAACGCACCGCCTTCAACCGGGGCTCCTCAATATTTGACCAATGCTATAGCCCTTTCATCTAATGGCTGGCAGGTTGCGGTTAATATCCCTGTTCTTTCTTCAAGAACTCTTACGTGGGATTTCACAACGAACCTGGGACACCAAACTTCGACGATAGATAAAGTAACAGGTGGAGATATACCCCTTCTTTCCTATGCAGGAAGCAGTGGTTTAGTGCTTGCTGCTGGAAGAAAAATTGGAGAAATTTATGGATACAAGGCATTGACCAGTGTGAATGAATTAAGATCAGACGGTAAAACTCCTTTCATTGATCCGGCTAACCAGGGAAATTATGAAATTGTTGATGGAAGGGTAGTCAATAAGACAACTAAGGCGATCTTTTTCTCGGATGAAGCAGTTTCACTGGGCGACCCAAATCCAACATTGACTGCGTCATTTATTAATAGTTTCAGCTGGAAGAGTTTTGTAACGTTTGGTTTCCAGTTTGACTGGATCCAGGGATCGCACCTTTACAACCAGACCAACGAATGGATGTACCGGGACGGCATCAGTAAAGACTTCACAAAGCCGGTAACAATTAACGGTGAAACCGGAGCCTACACGGCTTACTATGCGAGTGCATATTATGCCCTTGGTACTACTGCAAAAGGTGTCGGCAATAACGTTACAAAAGATTATTTCTATAAAGACGCATCGTTCGTAAGGTTAAGAAATATTTCATTGGGTGTTGAACTTTCAAGATTTATAAAGAAGGAATGGCTGAAAAGATGCCAGCTGGTGTTAAGTGGCAGAAACTTGCTGACGTTTACAGATTATGGCGGGATGGATCCGGAAATTAGTTCGGGCGCATCCAACTCTGCTTTTGACAGGGGCATAGATCACAGTACTATCCCAAATATGAAGGCATACCAGGTGACATTGAATCTCGGTTTTTAATTCGTAATCTTAAAATCAACTACAATGAAAAAATTACAAATCACAATAAATAAAAAGGTCAGAAAATATAATTTATATTTTCTTTCAACGACGCTGATACTGCTGTTAGTTTTCAGCGCTTGCAAAAAACAACTTGACGTAAAGAACCCCAATGACCCCACTTTTGATGTTAATGTTACTGATGAGACGGGGCTCACCGCTTACGCAAAGGGTGTTGTTTTCTGGAATGGATTTAATTATGGCGATGCGTGGTTGGGCGATAGTTATTTTTCTCTTCCATGGGGTTATCATGAGTTAATGGGTGACATAGTTGGCGGGGGCCAGGGTTCGAATAACCAAACAACAACAATGGGAGTTCCTGATAGATTCCAGGCCGATCCAAACGATCCAAGTACGGTTTTCATAAATCCCTCTCCGCAGGCGACAAGCATTATTAGAACGTATAATAATTCAGCCGGAACAACGAACGGTAATAATGCATTGTACTATGAATGGACAAATATGTATGGCATGATCAATGGGTGTAACCTGACCTTGGAACATGTTGATGGGATTTCACTCTCGGCAGATAAAGCTAATACAGTCAAGGCATGGGCTTATTGGTGGAAAGGATATGCGTATGCTCAACTTGGTACTTTGTACTATGCAGGTTTAATCGAAGATGTGTCAAACTCGATTGTAGACAAATTTGTGAACCAGGCAGCCCTTATTGATGAATCCAATAAAAATTTAAACCAGGCGTTGACTCTTCTTAATGGCATTTCAAACCAGGGGGACTACGGCGCCATTATATCACAGTTGATTCCGTCGCAAAACCAAGTGGGACTTGGCCAGGCTTTGTCTTCAGCACAATGGGTCAGAACGATCAATACGCTGCTGGCACGCAATATTCTATTGAATCATCTCGCTCCTTTTGTGAATGGAAATCCGGATGCAACCATCACCAAATCGACAATTTCACCGATGTCTTCCGCCGATTGGCAGGCCGTTATTGATTATTGTAATAGCGGTATAAAGGAAGGGGATTATGTTTTTACAGGCAGAACCGCCGCATCTAATTCATACTTCTCACCTGAAGGAGGCTCCGTTGCCGGTATATTGACTGCAAGTAACCAAACGACTACTTATAAACTGAGCGAACGCCTGGTACAGCAATTTAAGGCAGGCGATAATCGCCTCGCGAACTTTAGTACGTCGGATGGAACGTTCTATGGTGACGCAAATACGAATAGTACGCGATATAGTTTGGTAGACGGAGTTGATGCGAATCTGTCCGGCATTCCTATATTGGGTTCTCGTGAGGTAGGTGGCCTTGAAATTTATATTGGGCCTACATTCGAAGAAAATCAGCTGATGCTTGCTGAGGCAAATATAAGAAGTGGAAATATCGCGGCCGGCTTAGCACTCATCGACGAAGTAAGAGATTACCAGGGTGCTGGTGTTGCACACATCGGTGGCTCCGGATTGACATTGAGCCAGGCGATGCAAGAATTGACAATGGAACGATTAGCCGCACTAGCCCTTCGCGGTCTTTCTTATTACGATTGTCGCAGATGGGGTTGGACCTATGCAATAGCAGATGGAGGCGGCAGATATGGTTGTACCCTTTTATTTAACGGGAACGTTTACACCAACGCAACGATCGATTATAATTTCATGGACTACTGGGATGTGCCGGGTGATGAAACAGAAAAAAATGCACCTTCTGCTGATAGTGCTCCTGTCATAAATCCTAACTACTAATTGCAATAAAAAGCCCCGGGAAACCGGGGCTTTTGGTTTATATTTTTATCTCTTCGTCATGTTGATCAAAAAATCTGAATTCGGTGAGATGATAATTTGTGTTTGAGAGAATATTGATCTTTTGCTTGAACTTCGTTCGCCACTGGGATATTTTTTTCTTCCACAAAAAACCTTTCGTTAGGTAAGCATAAATGATGGGGTTCACCACCAGCGTCAGGTTGCCGTGTTTATGTGTAATCAGATAACTTAAGTTCTTTTCGATCTCATCTTCGAGCAGCAATGTGGATGAAATCTTACCTGTGCCGTTGCAACTGGGGCAGACTTCCTGGGTATTGATATTCATCTCAGGTTTCATCCTTTGCCTGGTGATCTGCATTAATCCAAATTTGGAAATCGGTAGTACTGCATGCTTTGCCCTGTCAGGTCTCATGAATTCTTCCATTTTTTCCATAAGCTTTCGCTTATTCTCAGAAAGTTTCATGTCAATGAAATCTACTACAATGATTCCACCAATATCACGTAGTCTCAGTTGACGGGAAATTTCTTCCGCAGCCTCAAGATTTGTTTCCAAAGCATTTTGCTCCTGGTTATTGCCCACACTTTTATAACCGCTGTTCACATCAATTACATGCAACGCCTCAGTATGTTCAATGATCAGGTATGCACCACTGTTGAGGTTTACCGTTTTTCCAAATGATGCCTTGACTTGTTTTGTAATTCCAAAGGAATCAAAAATAGGAGCACCATTTTGATAGAACGAAACAATATCCGCTTTTTCAGGAGCTATGCGCTGAATGTACGTTTTAGCATCATTAAAAATATTACGGTCGTTAACAACTATTTTATTGAAATCCTCATTTAGAAGATCCCGGAGAATGCTCGTTGTCTTTGTTTGCTCGCTCAATATTTTGTTGGGTGCAGTAGCTCCTTTCAGGTTATCCTGGATCGCCTTCCACATTTCTGTCAGCATGGAAAGATCTTCGTGTAATTCCGCTGTATTTTTTCCCTCGGCAGCGGTGCGGACAATAACTCCGAAATTTTTTGGCTTGATCGCTTCTACGATCTTTTGTAACCTTTTTCTTTCCTCTGACGAATGAATTTTTCTTGATACGGCAACGATGTTATTAAACGGGGTGATGACAACAAAGCGTCCTGGCAGTGATATCTCGCAGCTTAACCTGGGACCTTTTGCCGCGATCGGCTCTTTTAAAATTTGTACCAGGATGTTGGGCTTCCCACCGAGCACCTCATTTATTTTTCCCGTTTTAATAATTTCTGCTTCGTTGTCAAATTTTGCAAAATCAAGTCCGTGAGGTGTTTTATCATTGATTGCTATTTGAGTAAACTTCAATAGCGATTTTGCATACGGGCTCAGGTCAGTATAGTGAAGAAAAGCGTCTTTTTCGAAACCAACATCTACAAAGGCGGCGTTTAGCCCGGGAATCAGTTTTTTTACTTTTCCAAGGTAGAGATCTCCGACCGCAAAACGCGCATCACTTTTTTCATTGTGTAGTTCTACAAGCTTTTTATCCTCAAGCAAAGCTATTTCCACACCCTGCGGGACAGCATTAATAATTAGTTCTTTGTTCACATTTGAACTTTAATAAAATGAAACATGAGTAACATCGATTTTTGATTTGGAACCGTACCGTATGCGGCTATACCTGTAGGATATGGTCGTAGCAAATTGGGGGTGTGGGTGCAATAGTACGGCAACAATCAGTGGAGCCGAATATACCGGATCTTTTCATCGCGGTATATTCAGCTCACGAAGAGCGCCTTATTTGTTCCTCTTCTTGTGACGATTTTTTCTTAATCTTTTTTTACGCTTGTGCGTCGCTATTTTATGACGCTTTCTTTTTTTACCACAAGGCATAATTCAATAATTTTTTGTTTGTTTAAATAATGTGATAATATTTTAGTTTGTTGTATTTTTTTAGGTCAACCCCTGGATAACTCCTTAATTCGCTTATTTACTTCGTCTTTTACTTCCTGGTTTTTGATTAGGGCCAGGCTTCTCTTATACCAATCAATTGCAGACATGCGGTCTGCTTTTCTTTCAAATGCCTCAGCTAACATCAGGCAGGCTTCCAGCTTCGTGTCTTCGTTTTCCTTTGACAACCGATAGACTGTCTCAAAACGGGCGATGGCTTTATCATATTGCCCGGAATACATGGAACCATGTCCCAATACTTCCTGGGCAAAAATATTCGAACTATCCTTGTCGGCAACAGCTCTTACTTTTAGAATACCTTCCATGGGAGAGGCACTAATGTCTCCAAATATGTAACAGGCGCCAAGCCCGACGATCGACGAATCATTTTGGGGATTGATTTTCAAAGATCTTTCAAACAAATCCTTTGCTTCAAAGGCTTTCCAGACCCTCAAAGACTGATCGTTTTCTCCACGCATGTTTTGTAAAAACAGGTGGGCGGCAAAGGTGAGGCTTTTTTCTGAATTTTCCAATCTTGCGGCTTCAGCTTCATACCAGGCGTATGGCTCGAAAACCTTGCCTGTATCAGCCCAAAAGTGCGCCAGCTGATGATATATCTTCAACTTTTGCTCGTTGACGCTACCCCTGACGACAGAATTTTCCAAAGCGGTCAACCGAACTACCTGGGCAGCATCAAGTCTTTTTTTTGCACCAGAAAGAATAGAATCAATAGAGAGAGAATTATCGGTAACATCAGGTTGCCTGGCAGTATTTGCTTTTTTTTCAGGTACAGTTCTTCCAAACACGTACAATATAACAACCAAAATAAGAGCGGTTGCTAACGTAATCCATTGCGGTTTTTTCACTATATAAAATTCTTATAATCAAATGAGTGCTTTTGCAGCTCAGAACCCGCAAATTTAGTGTAAAGAAACTGCGTTGCGAAAAAGATAGTCTTAATCTGTTGTCGAAATAAAATGAAGATGTGCATTGGCAATCCTTTACATGTCCTCTTCCTTTGGTTCCGGAGGTGGAACGAAATCAGTGCTTAGTTTTTTTACGTCGGCAACAAATTCTTTTGCTGGTTTGAATGCGGGAATAAAATGCTCAGGAATGTGAACGGCCACATTCTTCTTTATGTTGCGACCTATTTTAGCAGCTCTCTTTTTGACGATAAAACTGCCGAACCCACGGATATAAATGTTCTGCCCTTTTGCTAAAGACTTTTTTACTTCTTTAAACATGTTTTCGAGCGTTACTAAAACGTCTACTTTGGGTATTCCCGTGATTTCAGAAATCTGGTTAACCAGATCGGCTTTTCTCATAATTCTTGGGTTTTGTTCTCCAATTTATGATAAAAATATATGACTGTCAATAGAATAGGTAGAAAAAATTTTCTGTCTAAATTAGCCCCTAAAAGTATCGAAATCTGAATGAGATTCCGGGAAGATCAAGGGAAAGGGGAACTCCAGTCTTTTTCCAGCACTCTTTTGAACTGGAACAAGCAGAAGAATAAGCGCCAAATGCCCTGGAAAGGGGAGAGAGATCCCTATAAAATTTGGCTAAGCGAGATCATTTTGCAGCAAACAAGAGTTGAGCAGGGCTTAAAGTATTA
>DASYSW010000395.1:0-4353 GCA_036002905.1 Chitinophagaceae bacterium | reverse complement strand
CACGGCGTCACTATATGCTACCTGGGCCAACGGGTCTTCTACCTGTCCATCTTCCACGATCATCCTTCGGCGGATGATTTCAAGGTCGCCTTTTTCAGCGTTTACGATCACGTCAAAATTATCATCGCTTCCAAATTTTTTCCGAAGCAGTGTTTTGAAGACGTCCTCAACCACCTTCATCATAGTAGGACGGTCAATGTTTTCAGCATCTTTGAATTCCTGGAACGCTTCAATCAAATTGATACTTGCCATAAGTACATTTTTTTCGAATTGTGAGTTGTCAACGTAAGTGCAAATGAATTGTTATTCACTATTCACCATTGACCATTCACCACTCACCATTTTATTTGAATTTTTGTTGTTTTAATATCGTCATAAGGAAGAAAATACTGTATGATCTCTTTCTTCTTCCTATTTCCTTTTTCCTCTTCTACCAGAATTTCCCCCTCGGTCACGTTAACCAATTTTCCCTCTCTTTTGATTCCACTCTTCAGGATAACCTCTACGTAACGGCCGATGTTTTTCAGGTATTGGCGACGAAGCTTGAGCGGCTCCTCTAAACCCGGTGAAGAAAATTCCAACGAGAAATCATTATTTGGAAAAAGACCACTCTCTTCTATTTGCCTGCACAGGCTGCGATTATATTGAGCCAGTTTGTCAATGCTGATCCCATGATCGGCGTCTACAAAAATCTTGATGTTGTTCCCGGGTCTGATTTTTACTTCAACCAGGAAGTTTTCAGGATCCGGGTCAATTAACGCCATTACTTTCTGCTCAATGGCCTGTATTTGCGAATCAATATTCATTAAGGAAAATGAAGAAGGGAACGGTGTCGTTCCCTTCTATCGTCTTTTGCCATCGCAAAGGTAAGGGAAATCAGTTTTACAATCCAAATCTGAAAAGTCCATCCACTGGTTAAGATTTCGGTAAAGAACCGGGCACTATTTCCTTCAAACAACATAGTTTGTAACTTGCATCAATGTTCAGGTTTCTATTATACTTTTTCCTCATTTACCTGGGTTATCAATTTATTTTTAAGTTTTTAATACCCATTTTTAAAACTACTCAACAGGTAAGAAAGGACGTTCGTGCCATGCATGACCGGATGAATGAATTTGCTAACACCCAACAAAACACTGCTCCGTCAAAAAGCAAATCCCCGGATAAATCTTCATCAAAGGAACCGATCGGTGATTACATAGATTTTGAAGAGATCAAATAGAGCCATTAATAGACCTTGCTACACCTGGCAGTCGCCTTTCGGCTTGCTTTTACCACAGAGGCACAAGAGAACACAGAGTCGCACGGAGAAACTCCATGATCTTTCGTGCTGATTACATAGATTTTGAAGAGATCAAATAGAGCCATTAATAGACCTTGCTACACCTGGCAGTCGCCTTTCGGCTTGCTCTTACCACAGAGGCACAGGAGAACAGAGAGTTGCACGGAGAAACTCCATGATCTTTCATGCCCTCCGTGTCTCCCTGGTTACATTTCATATTGTGCCTGACAAGACCCAAATAATTCAATTCCATCTGTCTAAATTTTCTATTTTTGCCGCTCACTGGGCGAAAGCCGGGACCCTTAGAAGTCGGGAGGGTCGTTAGAAAAGTTGACAAACGAATAAAAAATAATTGCTTCTCGGAAGCAGGACCCTTAGCTCAGACGGTTAGAGCACCTGACTCATAATCAGGGGGTCGTTGGTTCGATCCCAACAGGGTCCACAATGAAGGATGCGGAATGATTTCCGCATTTTTTGTCAAGGGTTCTTTAACCTTTTATTAACCGGGATGAAAATACATTTGTTCCTCAGATAAAAACTTATGAAGAAAATTTTTTTTGTTGTTCTTTCCACTCTTATAGTTGCATCGATTTTCGCGCAGGATGAGCCAAAACCGGAAACAAAAAAGAAAGTAAACCTTGCCACCCGTGCCAATGATCATTTGCTGTTCCAGTTTGGCTACACCAGTTGGGCAAATATTCCGGATTCGATCAATACGAAAGGATTTCCAAGAAGCTTTAATGCATATTTCCTGTTTGATTTTCCCTTCAAATCGAATCCTAAAATAAGTGTCGCCATCGGGGCGGGCGTTGGAACAGATAATATCTTCTTTGATAAAACATACGTTGGAATCAAGGATATTACTCCAACTTTAGAATTTCACGATCAATCAGACACGACACATTTCAAGAAAAACAAATTAGCTACTGCGTACATTGAGGCTCCTCTTGAATTGCGCTTCAGTTCGCGACCAGAAAACCCGAATAAAAGTTTCAAAGTTGCCCTGGGCATCAAGGGCGGTCTTTTAATGGGTGCACATATCAAGCAAAAAACCGAGCAGACAGCGAGCGGCGCTACCATTAACGACTACATAGAAAAACAATACAGCAAACGTTTTTTTAACTCCAACAGGTTCGCCGGAACGGCAAGGATTGGGTACGGTGTATTTAGTGCGTTTTTTACTTATCAGCTCAACCCCTTATTTAAAGAAGGACTCGGCCCTGATGTTCGTCCCTGGACAGTTGGATTGACCCTAAGTGGCCTTTAATAGTTCTCCGGCGTTTATTTGAATGTTGCCGGTAAAAAATCCATGAAATCTATTTTACTTTCGCGCTATAATCAGATCGGTTAATTCTATTCATCCGTGTTAGATAAGAAAAAAGTTGTCCATAAGGAAGAGAGAGCGATACTAGTAGGCCTTGTTCATAAGGATCAACCAGAAGAGCAATTACAGGAATATCTTGATGAGCTTGCTTTCCTCGCTGAAACTGCAGGAGCCATCGCGGTAAAACGATTCACGCAAAAGCTTCCTCGTCCTGACACAAGAACTTTTGTTGGTAAGGGAAAGGTCGAAGAAATAAAAAAATACATCGAGGGAAAGAATATTCGCATTGTGATCTTTGACGATGAGCTCAACGGTTCGCAGATCACAAACATTGAAAAACTGCTGGATGTAAAGACCATCGATCGTTCCGATCTTATTCTCGACATTTTTGCCCGGCGCGCAAAAACGGCGCAGGCAAAGGCACAAGTCGAGCTCGCCCAATATCAATATTTGCTTCCGAGGTTGCGCGGTATGTGGAAACACCTTGAACGATTAGGTGGTGGTATCGGCACAAGAGGACCCGGTGAAACAGAAATTGAAACTGACCGTCGTATCGTTCGTGACAAGATCTCTTTACTAAGAAAGCGGCTTGCTGAAATTGATAAGCAATCCTCTACGCAGCGAAAAGAAAGAGGAGAATTTATTCGTGTGGCACTGGTTGGATATACCAATGTAGGCAAATCAACCTTAATGAATTTGCTGAGCAAAAGACATGTATTTGCTGAAAATAAATTATTCGCGACCCTTGATACCACGACAAGTAAAGTCGTTTTTGAAAATACTCCTTTCCTCCTCAGTGATACTGTTGGATTTATCCGGAAGTTGCCGCATCATCTTGTTGAAAGTTTCAAAAGTACTCTTGATGAGGTCAGGGAAGCTGACATTCTATTACACGTCGTGGACATCTCTCATCCGGCTTATGAAGAACAGATCGGTGTCGTGAATAAAACATTGCAGGAATTAAATGCCTTTGATAAACCAATCATTACCATTTTTAATAAAATGGACCTTTACGAAGAGCGAACCTTTGACAAATGGTTGGAAGAAAGCACAAAGAGAGAGATCCTGAATGACCTTGAAGAACGCTGGCAAAGAGAGACGCATGGCAATGCTGTCTTCATCTCTGCGATCGAAAAACGAAACATTGATGACCTCCGCAAAAAGATCCTGAACCAGGTCCGTGCTTTATATAAAACAAGATACCCATATAGAGACGTGCACTTTTAACTGTCTTGGCGCAATTACTTCGAAATTGAGCGATAGAAATGATTCAAAGAAGTGAGACTCCACAACCTTTTATAATCCGTGTTCAAATCCACTTTTAATAATGGTGGAGATCATTTTAAATTGTTCAGTAGCGCCAAAGCAATGAGGAGAATTGGCAGGAATGATGATTCCTTCGCCCAACCTAAGGTTATACCTTTTATCCCTGATTTCAACCTGCGCTGCGCCATCGATTATTTGAATGAACGTATCGAATGGGGATGTTTTTTCTGCTAACTCCTCACCCGCGGCAACTGCAGTAACCACGATGTTGCCTGTTGTCTTTTTAATAATGGTCTTGATCAAAATAGAATTAGGTACATATTCCAGTATCTCCACTATGATGTGTGGTTTTGATTTTTCCAGTTCTACATTGTCAAGGTGATTGCTGATTGCCATTTTTGAAGGAGTCCGTTTATGTAAAGATCATTCTATTGCAGAGAAGAAGCTTTACATCATTATGGGAAAGTGTTGCAGAATTTAA
>DASYSW010000394.1:0-29052 GCA_036002905.1 Chitinophagaceae bacterium | reverse complement strand
CCACCACCATCAAAGCCGGGAAAAATAATTGTTCCTTGTTTTGATTGAGGCATAAATAGGTTTCCCGTACGATAGCCTTTTAATTGGTTTTTCGCATCTTCAAATTCTTTCGCGGAGAGATAAGTGTTGAGCTCTTTCTCTGTCAATGACTGACGAACGAAGGGTGCAGGTTTTTGTGGGATCGGTTGTGTCGGCCACATTTTTTCTCCGATCAAGTCAGTTGTTGTATCAACAGGAGTTTCGTTGATTGGAAAGAGTGATTCACCGGTTTCCCGATTAAAGACATATATGAAACCATTTTTTGAAGTCTGTGCAACAGCATCAATCTTTTTTCCATCGTGCGTAACCGTTAGCAACACCGGCGGAGATGAAGGATCTTTATCCCAGGTATCATGATGGATGTATTGAAAATGCCAAAGATGTTTTCCTGTAGCGGCGTCGAGTGCAAGTAAACAATCACTGTATAAATTAGAACCTCTTCGCTTGCCACCATAAAAATCCATTGATGAAGAACCAAGAGGGATGTAAGCGATACCTCGCTGCTGATCTATGGTCATGCCGGTCCAGTTATTAGCACCGCCAACCATTTTATATGCATTCGGATCTTCCCAGGTTTCATAACCAGGTTCGCCGGGATGAGGAATGGTATGGAATTGCCAAACGATCTTTCCTGTTCTTGCATCATAAGCACGAATGTCACCGGGTGCTGCATCCATGGCTTCAGAAACCCTTGAACCGGTAATAACAAGATTTTTGTAAACAGAGGGAGGTGATGTACAGCTAACATATAAATTTTGTACTCCTTCCATTTCGAGGCCCGCATGCAAATCCACTTTACCATTATTCCCAAACGTCGTTATCAATTTTCCTGTGGTAGCATCGACGGCCAGCAGATCAGAACCGGCTGCATAAAATATTCTCTGTTCGTTTTTACCATCACTCCAGTAGGCAACACCACGATTGTTGTTCATAATGAAGTGAAATACTTTCATATTGCCCGGTAAACTGTCAATAGGGGAGAAGACCCATTTTTGTTTTCCTGTAGCGGCGTCGATGGCGAACAATTTTAACAGGGGTGATGTGCCGTACATTGTTCCATTTACAATAATGGGATTGCATTGAATTTGTGAATGAGCTGCGGTATCCGCATCACCTGTATGAAAGGTCCACGCCACCTGCAATTGTTGAACGTTACTGGTATCAATTTGAGTAAGTGAGGAATAATGATTGCCATCACTGTTACCATGAGCTTTTTCCCATCCACTGTAGACAGATGATGATTGGTCGCTGGTACAGGAAAATAAAAAAACAATGATTACAGCAATGAGGCAGGCTATTGATTTCATCCGGGATTTATTTGAAAAGTGAATATAGAGATTTTGCAGGATTGGATTTTAAAATGATTTCACGCAAAGGCACTACGACGTTGCGCGAAACAAAAAAAATTCTGTACATTAATATAATGAGCCGCCTCGATAAATGTCTTCCGCTTTACATAGGTTGTGAAACTAATAAAGGAAAGCTGGTCGGAATTGTGAAAGATTCTTTGTTTATTCAAAACGGGGAACAATCAGTTACAGAATACAATAAACACGCCCTTGGGCAAACTCTCTTTCTTTACCTGAAAAAATTGGGTGACATCACTGATGAGCAAAGCCAGGAATTAAATAAAAAAGGATTCAATATTGGCAGGCCTAGCGGTTATACTTTTTCTAATGAGGCATTTTTATTCCTTCTTAGCTTACACGTTGATCTGTTTGGATTGATTAACTCAGGGTTAGCAAAAGATCATGAGACGACCTAGTTATTGCCGTCACTCTGGACTTGATCCAGACTTCCGGGTCAAGCCCGGCATGACGAAGGAGATAGCGGCTTGCGTAAGAGAAATATTTCTATTTCAACTTGGCTATTTGGTCATTATAATATTTTATCTCTTCTTTCACTGACGGGAGGTTACCCCCGGGGTCCGTCGCATCGCGTTCTATATATATGTATCCGTTGAAGTTTTGTTTTTTCAATTCTGCAAATATCTCGGGAAACTTAACAACACCGGTACCGACAGGGACATCTACCAACTTGGGATCGTTATAGGCAGCAATATCTTTTAGATGAATGCCGATAATATGCCCGCTCAGTCTTTTTACAGCGTCTAATGGATCGATCCCGCTTTTTGGCCAATGACCAAGGTCAGCACAAACACCAAAATTGGGATGGCCTTTTAGAGCCATCAATGTTGTATCTGGGTTCCAGTAATGACTAAAACCCTTCCAGTGCTCATGAATCGCGACTTTGATTCCATAGGCACCCGCGAGACTATCGATGCTGTCCCACATATTCAATGGTGGCTCGGTGGTTACATATTTTACGCCAAGCTGTTTTGCAATATCAAACTGCTTTATCCATGACTTCATGGTAGAATCACCGACGATGTAAAGCGATTCACAGATCAATCCCTTCTCGGCGATCATTGATTTTAATTTATCAATGCCTGCGGGCGATAACTGGCCTATTGCGGAATCTTTTAACTCTGCACCTGCCTTGGCAAAAGTATTTGGCTCTATATATTTTAATCCTGCGCTATCGACTTTGTCCAGTGATTGACGGAAGTCAACCGTATGGAATGTCCAAAGTGCTATTCCGAATTTCCAGTCTTTTGCAGGATCAACTGATGACGCTGACAGGGAGTCAGCGGTATTGGTAGCATTTGTTACCTGGTTGTTGCAGGCAATAAAGAACAGACCGATGAGTGTGAATAAGGCAATTGTCGTTTTCATTTATTAGAATTATTGGTGATAGTATCGATAAAGATAAATCATTCGGGTGAGTGGTAAGTAGTAAGTGGTGAGTGGGGAGTAGGTTTTCCAATGTCCACTTGCCACTTACCATTCACCATTAGCTCAGTATGGTGAGGGACTAACCGACGTCCAGCCCCCATCAATGATCAAGGTTTGCCCTGTAATATGTTTAGCTTCGTCAGATACCAGGAACATAGCGGCATTGGCAATGTCTCCCACAGTTGCCGGTTTACCGAGAGGCGTTATTCGCGACCAGGTGCTTTCAAAACCGACGTCGCTAACAGTTCTTTCAGTTAGAGTTGCTCCGGGCGCAATGGTGTTAACGTTGATTCTAAATTCAGAGAGGTCGATGACTAAATTTTTTGCAAGCATCTCGAGAGCGGCTTTACTCATTCCATAGGCCGCAAGATTTTTATGTGCCTGGTGACCGGTAACTGAGGAAGTGAATAATATCGAACCTCCCGTTTCTTGTTTCTTCATTTGCGTCGCTGCCGCCTGTGCCAGGAAAAAACTTCCGCCCAAATTGACCTTCATTACCTCAGAGAAAGCCTCGGGTTTGTAATCAAAAAAATCTCCATACAAAGTAATGCCTGCATTTGCAATAGCAATGTCGAGTTTTCCAAACTTTGACACGGCAGCATTTACTAATTGCTCAATAATAGAAAGGTCACTTGAATCACCGGGAACTGCAACACAAACTCCCTTTTCTGTTGTTATTTTTTTTGTTCCGGCGCCGGCAAGTTTTTCATCAAGATCATTTAAAATCACTTTCGCTCCGGCCAGTACCAGCTTCCTGCATATTTCAAGTCCGATGCCCTGTCCTGCTCCTGTAACAATGGCGACTTTGTCGGTAAAAGACATAACGAGGTATAATAATTTTATTAGAAAGAAATAAAACTATCTAATCTAAACCAAACAGAGATCAAAAAATCACTTCTTTTTTGACTTTGCGGGGTCGCGCTTCTTTTCTCTTTTTTTCGCAGAAACTGATTTTACAATGGTTTGCCCATTTACGATCTGTTTTTTGTCCTTCACCTTTGCCAACGAATTAGTATACGCCTCTTTTACAAGTTTTTTAATGTAGGCTTTAGGAAATTTAATTTTATCCGGTACGAGGATGTAGCGATATTGATTGCCTTCACCCAGGAGAATTTTGTCGGGATCTGAAAGTTCGTTACCCCAGTAAAAACCAAAATGCAGATTATTACTTGTACGGCCCACGGCAATAGAGCAAAAAGTGTGTCCCACTTTGTCGGTTGGTGACCATCCCACAGCGACGGCATTATAATTGTCGTAGATCAGCTCATTGGCTTGAGGATAAAGATCCCAGATAAATTCGCGCAACCACAATGCCCGTTCAGTAATGTCTTCGCTAAATGGTTCTAGAAATTTCAGGAGTTCTTTTGTTTGTTCTTTGCTCATGACATGTTATTTGGAGAAAGAATGCTCTTTTTGCCGCTTGATCAGTTCCTTTGTGTCGGTGTCGAAAATGAGCAATCCCTCATCTGTTTCATTTAATTGTGCCAGGAGGCGTCCTTTACTGTCCCAGACCGATGATCTGCCTCCCGCTTTCTTTCCCTCACATTCACCCACGCAATTTGATACAAGCACCGACAGAGAATATTTTTCTGCCGTTGCAGATAAAGTATTAAGGGCCTTAGTCATTCCATCAACCGTTTTCGCTACACTTGCTATATAAATGGTGGCTCCATTCTTATATGCTTGTTCCGAATGAACAGGAATTGATATTTCGTAACAAATAGCTATAGCGATCTTCTTTTTACTCAACGCAGGCTGATACGTTCCGTGAATAAAATGAGATTCTTCATCCGGGTGCAGATGTTGTTTGAAGTAAATTTCCCTCGGCAGACGCGGTTGAAATATGATCATTCCGATCAAAACACCGTGATCGGTTTTTATTGGCATTCCTGCTCCAACGGTGATTTTCATTGAGTCACTGAGCTCCTGCAATTCCCGGAACCTTTCATCGTCCTTATTTGTCGCCAATCCTTTGGCAAGAGCTGGTTCGTAACCTGTCAATGACAATTCGGGAAAGACGATCATATCTGCTTCGTGTGAAACAGCTAGTCCAACGAACTTTTTATGATTGTCAATGTTTGCATGGATATCACCTTTAACAGCCTTTGTTTGCGCCACGCAAATTTTCATGGTAGAATCTTATGTGCTCTCAATTTCCTTTGGATAAACGAACCCTGTAGTTTCTTCTTTCATTTTTATCGGGCGGACTTCGATCCTGGTGTCGGGATTATATTCAAATTCCGGGTTTGCTTTCGCTATGGCAATGGCTTCGGAAAGATCTTCCGCCAGGATGTGATAATAGCCACCGATCACTTCCTTTGTTTCATTGAAAGGGATGTCTTTCCACACATTATTTGAACATGAAATGATATCACCATCTCTTTCGATCGGTTGTGCAGAGATTAGCTTTCCGTCTTTCCTAAGTTTCCCAATATAAGTTTCGCAGCCCCTTAGAAACTGTTGATGTCTCTCGGGAGATAATGTCATTTTACTATCAGTTGGCTTTCTGATAAAAAACATAAACTCTTTCATAGCTAGATATTAAGAGTTAAGAATATTGTTGAAGACGAGGTATAGTCGTGGATTCCTATAACTAAGGTAGAATTTTTGACGGTATCAAGGTATCTTTGCGGGAATCTCTCTCACAGATTCCACAGATTTTCACTGGTGTTGGAAACTTGAAAAAATCTGTGCACATCTGTGAAGTCAGTGAGAACTCTCTTTTTTTTGCCAGGTCAGTTCATAACGAACAGAACCTATTAAGGAGGTTCTTAGGATGAGCTGATCATTTCTAAATTCGTAATATCTTTTTTGATCCTCATCTACCCAATTGGGAAAAGAGCATGCCTTGATATGATGGATTACCATACCGGAATCAGAAACAACTTTGTAAGTACCGTAATATGCGATGAATCCATAGTAGGCAGGCATGACTTCATCAGGCACTCCTTCAAGTAGATTTGACTGTACAAACTTTTTAATTCCCGGTTTCATAATTTCCACCATCATATTTCCCTTACTGTCATAGAACAATTGCCCAACTGGATGTTCTCCGTATGGATAAGATACTGTTCCATCTGTTTGGTAGGAAACACATTTCAGCAATGTCCACATGCCAACAAAATCAGGAGAGGTATTTTCCCTGTTGTGAAATGATGTAAACCCAAATAAAATAACGATGAGTAGAAGCTTTTTCATAAAAAGAACTTTAAGCTGGAAACAAACTTAATCTAATTCTTAATTATTGTACTTACCACCATTCCCTCATCCAACTCCCCGAAACTTTTCGCCCTTTTTCAATATCATCAACCACTAAGATCAGCTGATTTGAATGATCGCTATATTGAACTAAAATATTAATTCCGGCATCGGCCAACCTTCTGCAAAACATTCCCAATTGTCCTGGAACATCCTGTCTTAGCTTTTGAATAAGAACGTCATTGATGTTAAGTACGCTGATTCCGGCTGTTTGGAGGACATCCATTGCCTTCTCAGCATCTTCTACCAAAAAATGAGCGATGGAAAGACTTCCGTTTTGGAATACTCCTCCGCCTTCAATACTGATCTTATTTTTCCCCAGTGTTTCACCCAGCAATGCCAGTGAGCCCGGTTCGTTCTTCAATAAAATTTCAAGATCCTTCATTTGTTGTTTTTTTGCTTTCGTGAATATGTTTACTGTCAGCCGGGGCCTGTGCACGATCATTCATTCCATAGTCTCTTACTACATGAGCCACCCGCAAACGATAATCACTAAAGACAGACGTTCGTCCTTTAACCTGTGCCTGCCTGTGCAATTCAACATTGCGCCATTGGGCAACACTTTCCTCATCTTTCCAAAAGGAGAGGGACAATATCTTTTCGGGGTGCGTGAGACTTTGAAATCTCTCTATTGAAATAAAACCCTCGATCTTATTTAGCCCAGGCCGGAGATTTTCGGCCAGTGAAAAATATTCATCTTTCTTTCCCTCTGCAGGTATTACTTCGAAAATCACAGCTACCATAATTGACAAGTTTAAGGTATTTGTTTTTAAACTTCTTGCCACAAACACACGAAGGCGCAAAGGAAAAAACTTAGCGTCTTAGTGTCCTCGTGGCAATTAATAAAAAAAACAGACCATCATTTCCCTGGGTATCGGCGTCCTTATTAACACCACAAAATAAAGACCTTCTTTGATCCTACACTTCATTTCAAAATGAACCGTGATGGATTAAAATCAAATAATTTAGCGGGGCAGAGAGATACATCACTGTGTCTATATGTTTTAAACAAAAATAAAATGGACGAAAATCAATTTGTTGATATTGCCAGCCTGATCGGTGAACCGGCGAGAGCAAGAATGCTTTGGAATTTGCTTGACGGCAGGGCATACACTGCAAGTGAGCTGGCGTTGGCTGCGGACATATCGGGAACGTCGGCCAGCAACCATCTCACCAAATTACTTGGGGCCGACCTATTGAAAGTAGAGAAACAAGGGCGGCACAGGTATTATTCTTTCTCAAAACCTGAAATTGCTTACGTGGTTGAGTCGTTGGCAAGCCTTTCCGCTCGCTCATCTAAGGCGATGGTTAAAGAAGCTGTACTTCCGGGAATAAAATATTGTCGCAGTTGTTACGACCACTTAGCCGGTTATGTTGGGGTAAAGATCACGGAAGCGCTTGAAAAGAAGAAAGCGATCAGGAAGTCCGCTAATTCTTATTTGATTACAAATTCAGGATGGCGATTGCTCGCCGGGCTTGATATTAATGAAACCGAATTGATGAACAATCGAAGACCGTTAGCAAGGCAGTGCCTGGATTGGAGTGAACGCAGGCCACATCTCGCGGGCCAGGTTGGCGCCGAGCTATTAAATCAAATGCTTGGAAGGAACTGGCTTAAGAGAATAAAGTTCTCGCGAGAATTGATCATTACGACAAAGGGAGGGTGCGAGATCCAAAAGGCGTTTGGTATTCAGATTTGAGTTTGATGTCTTACTGCCAATCTAAAAATGCCCCGATAAATCGGGGCGCTCACTATCATCTGTCAATTATCATCTATCAACTAATTCATCTTCTTTTTCAAATTTGCATCGATCGCATCTAAGAATTCTTCCGTGTACAAATAATCTTTACCATGCTCTACTTTTGGTTTAATGGTGATGGCAAGATCCTTTGTCATCTTTCCTTCTTCTACAGTTTCGATACAAACCTGCTCCAATTTATTGCAGAAGTCAATTAATGGCTGGTTGTTGTCCAGTTTGCCCCGGAAAGCTAAACCTCTTGTCCATGCAAATATGCTGGCGATCGGGTTAGTGGATGTAGGATTGCCTTTCTGGTGTTCACGATAATGTCTTGTTACGGTTCCATGAGCGGCTTCCGCTTCCATAGTTTTTCCGTCAGGAGTAACCAAAACGCTTGTCATTAATCCTAAAGAACCAAAGCCTTGCGCCACGGTATCACTTTGTACATCGCCATCATAATTTTTGCAGGCCCATACAAATCCGCCATTCCATTTTAATGCGCTCGCCACCATATCATCGATCAACCGGTGCTCGTATGTGATGTTAGCTTTTTTGAATTCTTCTTTGAATTCCTTATCATACACTTCCTGGAAAATATCTTTAAACCGTCCGTCATATTTCTTCAGGATCGTATTTTTTGTGCTCATGTACAAGGGCCAGCCTTTTTGCAACGCCATGTTCATACAACTCTCTGCAAAGCCCCGGATGCTTTCATCGGTATTATACATGCTGAGCGAAACACCAGCTCCCTTGAACTGGAAGACCTCATGTTCGATCACTTTTCCGTCATCGCCTTCAAATTTTACGGTCAATTTGCCTTTCCCTGGTACAACAAAATCAGTCGCACGATACTGATCGCCAAAAGCATGACGGCCCACAATGATCGGGCGGTCCCACGTTGTAACCAGCCGGGGTATGTTTTTTATCACGATCGGCTCACGAAAAACAGTTCCATCAAGGATATTACGGATAGTTCCGTTAGGGCTCTTCCACATTTGCTTGAGATTAAATTCCTTCACCCTTGCTTCATCCGGCGTAATCGTCGCACACTTAATTCCTACGCCATACTGCTTAATGGCATTTGCTGCATCGATTGTCACCTGGTCGTTTGTTTGATCGCGGTGCTCAACACCGAGATCAAAATATTTTATGTCTGCATCTATATAGGGTACGATGAGCTTGTCTTTAATGAATTTCCAAATGATCCTTGTCATTTCATCGCCATCCAACTCTACGACAGGATTGGCTACTTTAATTTTCTGGGGCATTGCGTCATTTTGATTTTAGAGTTATGAAAAATTTCCCTTCGTTGATTCAAAAGAGTGCTAAAAACTAACTACTCTTTAACAAGGCAGGCAAAACTAAGACTTTATAATTGGTGTAAAGAATATGCACTCAATGCCACTCCCACGTTTATTTTTCACCCCCCGGCATTTTTTGTGGTTGATTGAAATCAATTTTTAGTAACTTAGGTAAGAGGAGGAAAGTCATCATGAATACAACAAAACCTTTTTTGGATTACGTTCAAAAGTTTGTTGATATCACCGAGGAGGAGTTTCGGCAGTTGATCGATCCGTATATCACAGTGCGAAAATTCGGGAAAAAACAGGTCATTACCGAGGAAGGGACGGTTGAGAACTATTTCAATTTTATTATTAAGGGACTTGCACGGAAGTATTATAAAAGGGGAAAAGAAGAGATCAATACGCAAATATCTTTTGAGAACCACATCCTTCATTCGCAGGAATCATTTCATAGCCGGACACCTTCGGAATACGTTGTGGAAGCCATCGAGCCCACCACGCTTGTTTCTATTACATACGACGACCTGGAAAAGATCTATGCCCGGTCCCAGAGAATGGAGCATCTTGGCCGCCTTATCATTACACACACCATGGTTCTTAAGGACCGGTGGCAGATCCAGCTAGTGATGCATTCACCTAGGGAGCGGTTCATCTATTTTGTAAATCGCAATCCTGAGCTGCTGCAACGGGTTCCGCAGAAATACCTGGCGAGTTATCTCAACATCAAGCCTGAAACATTCAGTCGCTTCAAACACCTTGTTCGCGGAGGAGTGAAGACCGAGGTGGCGTAGTTTTTATGTAGTCAAGTGTACAATGTCTATTGAGCGTCGGTTGTGTCACTCACTTCTACGTTCAGGAATTCTACTCAACTTATCGTGAGTCGTCAGTCGTGAGTCGGAACTTCACCACTCACGATTCACGTCTCACGATTCACGACTATACATGCACCACCAGCACCGGTATCTTCAACTCATGCCGGACTGAATCAATCGTCTGTCCATAAAACCAATCCTTGATCCCTGCGTGTCCGTGTGCGCCTATCACGAGCATGTCTACCTCATTTTCTTTTATGATACGCACAATTTCTTTTGCACGATGATTGAATCCGAGGATACCATTTGCTTTATGACCCATCTGCTTTAATCGCTTCGCATAAAAATCAATATGCTCCTGATCCTTTCTTGTCTCAAGATCATCGGTATCTTTTTCGAGCACCTTTGCAGAGGCGCTTTCCACAACATGAATAAGTACAAACGAAGTATTTTCATGAGCCTGTCCCATTGCATACGAGAGAAGTTTTTCATCTTTCTCGCTGAACTCGAGAGCTACTCCAATCTTTCTAAATACAGGAACAGCCATTTTTTGCAGACCACTTGCCTCAGCATGTACCTCGGGAATATCACGGCGTTTTTTACTCATTATCGGGTAGAAAAATGAAATGAGCAATAAAGCTACAAACAATAAACCGCCCAGTGCGATGGCTGCTTTCCAAAGAATATTTTCCGATGTATTAAAGTAGGCCGTTGCCTGCTCAACGACCATTCTCAAATTCAGGTACACGAGTACTGAAGTGATTAACCAGGCCAGCGTTTTTACAAGTGGTTTTATCGCAAATGAACCCATTGTTTTTTTATCACTTACAAAATGAATGAGAGGAATGATTGCAAAACTCAGTTGAAGGCTTAAAACAACCTGGCTTAGTATCAGCAAACTATCAATGTTGTCCTCACCGTTGATAAGAATAACGATGACTGCCGGGATAATCGCGATGAGCCTTGTCATTAACCTCCGTATCCACGGATTGATGCGTAACCGCAGATATCCTTCCATTACGATTTGCCCGGCAAGAGTACCTGTAATCGTGGAACTTTGCCCGGCTGCAATTAACGCAACGGCAAATAGAGTAGGAGCTAACTTGGTTCCCAGGAAATCGCTCAATAATTCGTAAGCGGTTTTAATTTCCGCGACATCTGTCCTTCCTCTGAAGTAAAAGACGGAAGCGGCGAGTACAAGTATCGCAGCGTTTACAAAGAATGCAAGATTCAACGCGATAGCACTATCGATCACATTTAATTTAAGTGCCCGCCGGACAGCTCTTTCATTCTTTTTAAACTTTCGTGTTTGTACAAGAGCCGAATGTAAATACAAATTATGAGGCATCACAGTAGCACCTATAATTCCGATAGCGATGTACAACGCTTCGTTACCCGGGAGATGTGGCACAAAGCCTTTCACTACTTGTCCAAGGTTTGGTTTTGCTAAAATGATCTCGGTGAGAAAGGAAAATCCGATGATGCCAACCAGGCCAATGATAAAGGCCTCCATCTTGCGGATACCCAATCGCTGCAGTAACAAAAAAAGAAAAGTATCAAAAACGGTGATCAACACTGCGAACAACAACGGGATACCCGTAAGCAATTGGATGCCGATCGCCATCCCCAAAACCTCTGCGAGATCACACGCTGCGATGGCTACTTCTGCCAGCAGGTACAAAACAAGGTTAATGAATTTAGGATAGGTTTCCCTGTTGGCCTGCGCAAGGTCTCTTCCGCGCACAATTCCAAGCCGCGCCGATAAACTCTGCAGCAGCAAAGCCATGAGATTGCTCATCAACAGCACCCAAACCAACGAATAGCCAAACTTGCTCCCGCCGGCAAGATCAGTGGCCCAATTGCCGGGGTCCATATAGCCAACGCTGACGAGATATGCGGGCCCAAAAAATGAGAAAATTCTTTTCCATACCGGCCGCGATGTAATGGTAGTATCAACACTTTCGTGCACTTCACTAAGCGAGAGCTGCGTCTGTCCGTTTTTCATAGAGTTACAAAGATGTTTTTAGCTAATTGTTCGCTGATCAAAAAAGGAGGTTGCCCCGACGGTCCGTGAGGACTCCTTTGGAGAGCCCCTTTGGACTGTTTTAATTTTATCTCAATGGAGCGATCGAACCCAAACTTCTTTTTTACTTCGAGCCGTGTGCCAATCGTGATCTTTTTGTGCTGGAGGAGTTCCAGCATTTCGTCCGACTGATTAATGACACGGCATACTTCTGCGGGTTGGTTCACGGGCAACTCGGTCAGGCTTATCTGCCGGCTGCTGTCCATTTTTCCGAGACTATCAGGAATAGGATCGCCATGGGGATCAAATTTCGGATAGCCAAGGTATTCATCCAGTTTGTCAATTAATTTTTTACTGCTTACATGCTCCAGGTCCTCGGCGACAGCGTGCACCTCGTCCCATTTGAATTTTAATTTCTCTGCTAGAAAGTATTCCCATAACCGGTGACGCCTGATAATATCAAGGGCAACTTTTTTCCCTTCATTACTGAGCCGGAATCCCTGGTAAGGCTGGTAGTGAAGCAGCTTTTTTGTCTTTAATTTCTTCATCATGTCAGTGACCGACGCTGGCCGGGTGCTAAGCTTTTCGGCAAGCGCATTCGTGCTTACGGTATTTTGGCCATTTTGCAAATGGTAAATGGTCTTAATATAATTTTCTTCGCTGGTTGAATAGTTCAACATGCCTAAATAAAAGTTTAGGCAAATCTAAAAAAAAATAGGGATTATCAAAAATTTGAAATGGATGGCAAACAAGAAAAGAGTAAATTGGGTGCTCATTTGGCATAAATACTATGAAAGGACAGTTTCGTTTGCTCGTATTGATCCCGATATTTAGTTTGTTAGCCTGCAACAGTAAAAAGAAAGTCATCCTGTCCGGAGACGAGCCCGTTGACATAAAAGATTTTATCGAATCATTTCAACCTTTGGATCTTCCTTACCAGATTGCGGATACTTCTGTTTCAAAAAAGAGAGCCGATACTACTTTGATAAGCTATAAGGTGTTCACTCATCTCGTTCCTGATACACTATTGAGTAAAGTCTTTGGAAAGGAAGAAAGGCCTAAGATTTACCCGATGGGCCGCGTAGCTGCCCCGGAACAGGGAACCTATCTTTTTGTAAAAGCGCTGTCGGCTGATCGCAAAGCCGCGCTGATCCTTTGTTTTGATAAAAAAAATAATTTCATTACAGCGATGCCGGTAATGCAGCCTGACGCCAACCCTGCAACACAACAAGTGTTTGTGTTAGATAAGCGCTTTACACTCTCAAAAGGAATAACAAGGAGAAATGCCGACGGAACGATCAGTGATGGGAAAAATGTCTACGTTCTGAATGAGCCCGCAAAATCCTTTTTGCTGATCATGACAGACGCGCTGGATGAAAAGACAATGGAGATCATCAATCCTATTGATTCACTTTCAAGAAAAAATAAGTTTTCGGCAGATTATCAAAAGGACAAACTAAATTTTATTTCGATACGCGACAGCAGGAAGGCAGGGCGCCTGGTTTTCTTTGTACATTTTGAAAAGAAGAACAATTGCTCAGGTGAAATAAAGGGTGAGGCAAATTTTACTTCGGCCAATTCGGCTTTGTTTCGCGGGTCCGGCGATCCATGCACTTTGCAATTCACGTTTACTTCTTCGTCGGTATCGATGAAAGAGGTCCAGGGATGTGGCTCACACCGCGGTGTCGACTGCATATTTGATGGAACTTATCCCAGAAAGAAGGAAGTAAAGAAGAAGGAACAAAAATCTAAAAAGACCTCGAAATAATTTTTCCTCTGTAAAAACGTTATACACAGATTATAAAGTTTTTCACCTGCCATGTGAATAATACAATGAAGGATTAATTTTTTGCCTGTATATTCGCACACATTGTGTAAAATTCACACTATGAGTTTTAGAAATTTCAAAGTACCGTACCCTGTTGATGATCACTATTCAAAACAAGTTGCATACTTCTCCATGGAGTATGCAATACATCAGCCACTAAAAATATACAGTGGCGGTCTCGGTTTTCTCTCCGGCTCGCATTTGCGCAGCGCTTATGAGCTAAAACAAAACCTGATCGGGATTGGTATCTTATGGAAGTATGGTTATTATGACCAGGCCCGTAACCAGGACCAGACCCTCCAGGTTACCTGGATGGAAAAGCAGTATAGCTTCCTGGAAGATACCGGGATCAAATACCAGATCACTGTGCATGAACACCCGGTATGGGTAAAAGTATTTTACCTGAACCCGAGGACATTTAGCACAGCACCGCTGTTCCTGCTGACTACTGACATCCCCGAGAATGATTATGTTTCTCAAACCATCTCGCACAGGCTATATGATGCGAATGTTGCCACCAAGGTGGCACAGTTTATTTTACTGGGTGTAGGCGGAGCCAAATTACTTGATGAGATAGGGTACAAGGCAGATGTATATCATTTAAATGAAGCACATGGTTTGTCTGCGGCGTTTTATCTCTATAATAAATACCACAATAATATTGAAGAGGTCAGAAAACGGTTGGTATTTACCACTCACACACCTGAAGAAGCGGGTAATGAAAAACATGACATTCACCTTTGCCATAAGATGAGCTATTTCTGCGGGCTTACTATTGACGAAGTAAAAAAACTCACGGGTAATCCGGATGAAATGTTCAATCACTCACTTGCGGCACTTCGCTTTGCACGATTGGCAAACGGTGTATCGCAGTTGCACGGCAAGGTATCCCGGGCATTATGGAGTAAGTATGATGGCATTTGTAAAATTATTTCGATTACCAATGCACAAAACTGGCATTACTGGGCGGACGAGCAGTTGTATGAATCGATGGAGAAGAATTTTAATTCAGCTTTTGACTACAGGAAAGAATTTTTGAAGAAAAGAACATTCGAGATCGTTGCCGACCAGACCGGGAAATTATTTGATACGAAAATATTTACTCTTGTGTGGGCAAGGCGTTTTGCCGGTTATAAACGGGCAGGCCTGATCACCACCGATGACGAACGATTTGAGAAATTATTAAGTAGCAAAAAATATCCTGTCCAAATCATTTGGGCAGGCAAGCCCTATCCTGTCGACTACCCCGCCATCACAGAGTTCAATAATCTTGTACACCTGAGCCGTAAATATAAAAATGTGTCGGTGCTGATAGGCTATGAACTGATGCTTTCAAGACGATTGAAGCAAAGTGCAGATTGCTGGTTAAATAATCCGCGTGTACCCCGTGAGGCCTCCGGAACAAGCGGAATGACCGCAGCGATGAATGGAGCCGTTAATTTTTCAACTGACGATGGATGGATCCCTGAATTTATGAAGGATGGGGAAAATGGCTTTGTGGTTCCAAAGGTTGATTATTCAAACATGACCGTGCACGACCAGGATGCTTACGATTTGAATTGTATCTATGAAATTTTGACTGGTAAGATCCTTCCAATGTATTACGACAACCACGATGAGTGGAGACGCGTAATTCAAAATGGTATGAAGGATGTACGGGTTCAATTTGACAGCAACAGAATGGCGAGAGAATATTACGAGCTGCTGTACAAGTCGTGAGTGGGCAGTGGTGAGTAGTAAGCTGTAACTTATAGTAGGCAGTTAACAGTTGGCAGTCAGAGGCTCATTACTCATTACTGATTACTCATTAAGAAAAATTTCCAATCAGCTGTTCGATATTTTTTTCCGTTTGATAAAAAACTGCCAGTTTTCTTATTACCCCTTCTACCAGAGCATCGGGGCAAGAGGCTCCACTTGTCAAAAGGATTTTTACAGGCCGTGTCGCCGGGAGATAATCACTCGTAAGTATTTCTTCCTTTGTATGAAAATTATAATGCAAAATCTCTTTTGGCGAAAGAATTTTCTCCTCGCTGCTGATAAAATAAGTTGGCAATCTTTCCTCACAGAGTTCGACAAGATGGGAAGTGTTCGATGAATTATATCCCCCCACTACGATCGCCAGGTCGGCAGGGGTTTCAAACATGGCAATAACCGCATTCTGGTTGTCATTAGTTGCATAACAAAGCGTGTCTCTTGTATCGGCAAAACGTTCTTCGCTATTTTCAGTAGTCAATTGATTTTTTTTGATCATTGCCTGCTTTAGAAAATCGGCAATAGCCTGGGTATCGCTGGCAAGCATAGTCGTTTGGTTTACGACTCCAATCCTGTGCAGGTCTTTTTCTGTGTCAAAACCACTCGAGTATTGTCCCTTGAATTCCTCATAAAATGACGAAAAAGGTTTTTCACCGGTAATATATTTTGCCAGTTCCTTCGCTTGTTCCATGTCTTTCACGATCACTGATGGAGAATGACGAGAAGCGTGTGAAAACGTGGCTCGTGTTTCTTCATGTTTTGGTTTGCCGTGAATGACAATCGTGTATTTATCCTTTGCGATCGCTTCAGAACGATTCCACACTTTTTCGACAAAAGGGCAGGTAGTGTTATATTCTTCGATTTGAATTCCAATGTCGCGCAACTTGTTTTCAATCTCCAAAGTTGTCCCGAATGCAGGGATCAAAACAATGTCGTCAGAGTTTAATTCATCGAACGGAATTAGCGTATTGCCATGAGTATCCTGTAAAAATTTTACTCCATGTGCCTGCAGATCCGCATTCACCTGCGGATTATGGATCATCTCACTCAATAAGAAAATTCTTTTGCCAGTCCCGCTCTTGCGGGATTCTTCTACCGTTCTGAAGGCTATCTCGATCGCGTTCTCTACGCCGTAGCAAAATCCAAAATGACGTGCGAGGTAGATGTGCAATGAGCCAAGATCAAGAAGGGTAGGAGTGAAGTCCTTTTTCATCTTATCCATTTCCTTCCGCTTCTTTTTGATGGCAGTGATCAGTGGGCTACGGTAAATGATGGGAACCTCAAATTGTTTCATTCAATACCACAATTTTATTTCGCAAGTTACAGAATGATGAACGCAAGATAAAGTGAAGGTTGTTAAACATATTTTCTTATCATTGTTCAATGAGTTATGATTTTAAGCCGCTGGAATGGACGCATAACACTAATATTTACGAGGTCAACATTCGTCAATACACAAAAGAGGGAACCTTCAAGGCTTTCAGTAAAGAATTACCGCGTTTAAAAGACATGGGTGTGAAAACGCTTTGGTTCATGCCTATTACCCCGATTGCCCAGAAAAATAAAAAAGGGGTGTTGGGAAGTTATTACGCAGCGTCGGATTATACTTCGATCAACCCTGAGTTTGGCACTCTTGATGATTTCAGAATTCTTGTAAAAAAAGCTCATCAGCTAGGCTTCAAAGTAATCATTGACTGGGTGGCTAATCACACAGGTTGGGACCATAAATGGACCCGGGAGCATCCTGAATATTATGAAAAAGATGATACCACAGGCGACTTTAAAATTGCTTCGGGAATGGATGACATCATCGAATTGGATTTTCATAACCCGGAATTGGTGACAGCCATGATCGATGCCATGAGATTTTGGATAACGGAGTGCGATATAGATGGTTTTCGATGTGACCTTGCATTTTGGGTAGAACTTGAATTTTGGAAAGAAGCCCGAAGAGAGTTAGATGGCAACAAGCCTTTATTCTGGCTTGGAGAATTGGACCCGCTCGAACATCCCGAATATATGGGCACATTCGACGCTGCATACACGTGGACATGGATGCATAAAACGGAGGATTTTTACAAGAAGCACCTTCCTTTTGGCACTCTCGATACTGTTTTAAAACAATACGATGCAATTGGAGATGCCTCTATGCGGGCATGGTTTACCAGCAATCATGACGAGAACAGCTGGAACGGAAGTGAATACGAGAAATACGGTGATCTGGCAAAACCTCTTGCGGTATTCAGCTGTACGTGGAATGGCCTTCCTTTGATCTATAGCGGGCAGGAACTGCCAAATCTGAAACGATTGAAATTTTTTGAAAAGGATGCGATTGACTGGACGGGAAAAAACGAATTACATGATTTCTATAAAACCCTTTTGAACCTGCATGCAAGTAATCCGGCGTTGCGCGCCGGTGATCCGGAGGTAAGAACAGAACGGCTGAGTGCTGGCGACAGCCTGGCGGTATTTGCGTTCCTGAGAAAGGTTGGAGAAACGGAAGTATTGGTAATCTTGAATTTTTCGAATAAGAGAGCAGGTTTTTCCATGGATTCAGTCAACGGAAAATTCAGGGAGATCTTTTTGTGTAAGGAAAGAGATTTTTCAAACAATAGAAAAGTCGACGTGAATGCCTGGGAGTATCTCGTATTTGAGAAACTATGACACGGCTCTTGTCTTCCCTGTATGAATAATGCAAGCGTACTATATGAATAATGCAAACGTACTAAAATAAAAAACCGCCCCAATTTGAGACGGTTTTATTGAATGCTTAAAAGCTTTTATTCATTTAGATTAAGAGGATAAGTATACATATCAGATCCCGGGTACATTCCTTCTATTTTGATCGTTCCCCTGGCATTGTAGAGAGCCTTACCTAGTTCATCTACATTTCTTACATCAACGCCATTTACACTAGTGATAATGAAACCCTCTTCCATCCTTGTCTTGCTTATAGGACCACCTTTTTTGATGCTTTTTACGACTACCCCGCCTTCAATGCCATATTGTTCAGCTTTCTTAGAATCGAGTGTCTCCAGTTCAGCACCCACTTCATCCTCAATATTGTCAGTTACCACTTTGTCATAATTGCCGGGGCTTTTTTTTAATACAACACCTGCATTATACTCGGAGCCTTTGCGCTTATAAGTTACATCCACCTTATCACCTGGTTTGAAGTTTGCCAGGACTGAGCTCATCTCGAGACCACTTGTAACATCGGTTCCATTTATTTTTGTGATCAAATCACCTCTCTTGATGCCAGCTGCCTGCGCAGCGCCATCGGGAGCCACTGCAGAAACATAGACGCCTTCTTCATTTTCTTTAATTCCAAGTTGTCTCATCTGTTCCTCGCTTAACTCTTGTGTTGGATAGCTAACTCCCAAATAACCTCTTTGGACATTTCCATACTGAATGATGTCACTGACTACCTTCTTTACAAGATTTACCGGGATGGCAAATGAGTAACCGGCATAAGTTCCGGAAGGTGCGAGGATCGCAGAATTGATCCCAACAAGTTGTCCATTTGTGTTTATCAATGCACCGCCACTATTACCCTGGTTAACGGCTGCATCGGTCTGAATAAATGATTCAACGGGAGACTGCCCCTGGCGACTGTTGATACCGATCGTTCTTCCCTTAGCGCTCACAATACCAGCAGTAACTGTAGTTTCCAGCGAAAGCGGGTAGCCCACTGCCAAAACCCATTGACCTAACTGGAGGTCATCGGAGTTGCCATAGAGCATGAACGGAAAGGTATTTCCATCAATCTTTAAAACGGCAAGATCATAGTTAGGATCGCTGCCTATTACTCTTGCTTTAAAAGTTTTTCTGTTGTGGAGAGTAACGGTGATCTCGGAGGCGATGCCTTTATCACCGTCGGAGATTACGTGATTGTTTGTAACAATGTAACCATCTTCACTGATAATAACTCCACTGCCTGATGCTCTTTGCTCCGGGATGACAGTCGGTCCGAAATCAAAGAATTGATTAAACCAGTCGTCAAGATTACCTCGGCTACGAGGCAGGTCATTACTTACTTTTTTAGCTGGAATTTTTGTCTTGATATGAACCACAGACTGCACTGAAGCGTTGGCAGCTTTTGAAAAATCGACAGGATCTCCCGCGGTGGTTTTATCAAAGAATCCGGCGTAATTTACCGGTACGCCGCCCTGTGTCTGTACAAAGCCGGCCTGGTGGTGTGTGAATTTATTATAGCCCCACACACTGGCTATAGCTGATCCTGCGCTTATAAAAACGACCAGCAATAGTTGTTTCAACTTCATGGCGTATTAGAATTTTTAGTTTTTTTAATTATATCCAATATTATCAGGCAAAGTCTATGCCCTGACCTCAAAATTAATAACGGCAGTGCCTGTAAACAAACCACTCCATTAGTTTAACAAGATATTTACTAAGACCTTCGTACTTCATGCCTGTACAAATTTAAAAACAAATAACAATATATAGAACGGAGAAGTTTTAAAGAGATTGTAAAAACTCCATCGTATCTACCCCGTCCGCATAATCAAATAAACCAGGAGATTGGGCCCGACCAAAAGGGATATGATTTTTTTCAACGATGCCCTGAATATCCTGGTTATGATACAAAGACGACAGTAGTTCATCGCTGCTTGCGTAGTATTCATAATTTAACTGGCTAATGGGTGAAAAAATGGGGCTGTCTTCTATTAAGAGGATTGAGCCATTAGTCATGTAGAATTTGTTATTCAGCATGTGGAGGGCAAGATTGTAGTCGTAGTTATTCTTGTATTTATGATGATCAGCCAGGTAGGTATATTTTTTAAATGCCGCGAGGAGCGGTTCAAACGCGTAACCCATAGGCACGTATAACTTGGTCACATTCCGGCAGCCCAGTCCGAAAAACTCGTAAACATCATTGGCGAGCGCCTCTAGTTCGGCCCCTGTTTCATTACCACTCAGGACAGCTACTGAAGTTTTATTACGTCGAATGATGTGGGGGTATTTGCCAAAATAATATTCAAAATAACGAGACGTGTTGTTGCTTCCCGTAGCAATATACGCATCACAATCCTTCAACATTTCGGAAAACCGGATAAGGTCATTTACAAGTGGCTCCCAATTTTTTAAAACATCAACAACTTCTTTTGCCAAGACCTCATCTTTTGACGAAGGTTTTATTATGGCTCTATGACCGGTGATAAAGACAGATAATAAGTCATGAAACCCCACGAGCGGGATGTTCCCGGCCATGACAATACCGATACTCCTGGGTTTGGAATTTGTGTTTTGAACCTGGTAACGTGCGGCCCATTCAACAAGCCCGTTTTCGGTAAGAAATTTTCTTGCTATGTTTTTTGTCGCGAGCTCAATGAACTCGGGAATAAACCACCCATTTTGAAGAAATGCCTTTTTTTTCGCCTGCTCCCAGCGGGCGTCATCACTTAACATATAATTTCCCAACCTGCTTAATAAGCCGATCCTGTCTTGTAAAATCATTTGCAAAAGAATTATATGAGTTTATATTTGCAAGAAAGAAAATTTAATTTCAGAAATCCAAATTTAAACTTATGGCAATCAAGATCACAGAAGAATGTATTAATTGTGGCGCTTGTGAACCAGAGTGCCCCAATAATGCAATTTATGAAGGCGGGGTAGAATGGGCTATAGCGGATGGCACCACGGTAAAAGGCTCTTATACCTTAATGGATGGGACGGTAGTAGACGCGGAACAGAAAAATGCACCAATTGCTACAGATATTTATTACATAACCCCCAATAAGTGCACAGAGTGCCAGGGTTTTCATGAGGAACCACAATGTGCAGCAGTATGCCCCGTTGATTGTTGTGTACCCGATGAGATGTATCGTGAAACCGTAGATGAACTGATGGCAAAGAAAGAAAAATTACACATCTGAGAGTGTGGATAAAAATCGCTAACTAATTGTTGATTTAAAAGAGATTTTTTTCTAACTTAACACTAATAGTAAAAGCAGATTTCATGCTGCAAATGAGTGACGGGTGATATTTCCTGTCGTAAAAAGGTGAAGGCAATGCATCCTTCACCTTTCTTATTTAATTGCATTAGCTTTTGACATAATTTTATTTCCAATAAAACAATTTTTCCTCAATATTTGCGCTGTAATTTAAATCATGAAGAAAAATATTGCTCTTGTCACCGGTGGCTTTTCAGGTGAAGCTGTTATTTCTTATAAAAGCGCTACCACAATTGACCGTAACCTCGACCGGGACAGATTCAATGTTTATAAAATCGACATAAACCCGAAAGGATGGTATTATGAATCGGCGGACGGACAGAAGACAGAAATAGACAAAAACGACTTTTCATTAGAAACAAATGGGCAAAAGATAAAGTTTGACGCTGTCTTCATTGGCATGCACGGAACTCCTGGTGAAGATGGGAAACTCCAGGGTTATTTCGATACTTTAAAGATCCCTTATACGTCATGCGACGCGGCAACCTCGGCACTGACCTTCAACAAGCGGTTTACCGTGGCGGTAGCAGCCTTCGCCGGAATACCCGTGGCGAGATCGGAGGTGTTGATCAAAAATAATTTTCAAAATCCTGAGGAGGTTGCAGGCAAATTAAAATTTCCCGTTTTCGTGAAACCAAATAATGGCGGTTCCAGCATCGGCATGTCAAAGGTGAACAAGTTGTCTGATGAATTCGGTGTGGCTATTGAAAAAGCCTTTAAAGAGGATGACCAGGTCTTGATCGAGGAGTTCATTTCGGGAAGAGAATTTACGGTAGGTGTGTTTAAAACAAAAGGCAACATCATTGTTTTGCCTATTACCGAGGTGATGAGTAAAAAAGAATTTTTTGACTACGAGGCGAAATACCAGGGAGCTTCTTCGGAAATGACCCCGGCCGAGATCGATGAAGTTATCGCGGATAAGGTCCGTGACACCGCCAAAAAGATATACAGGGTATTTAATTGCCGCGGAGTGGTCAGGATAGATTTTATTTACAATGAAGAAACAAAACAACCTTATATGCTCGAGATTAACAGTATTCCCGGGCAGAGTGAAGCGAGCATTGTTCCACAGCAGGTACAGGTAATGGGTTGGAGTTTGAAGGAATTTTATTCCAAATTGATCGAAGAAGCTTTAAATATTTAATTGGTGTTGAATTACGGATAAGCCGCAATCAAATTCGTGATTCACAATTCAAAATTTACGTAAGTGCTCAAATTTATCACACATCGTTCTCTATGGATGAATTTCGTTACAGCTGTTGTATTGGCTGTTGCACTTTTCGCGGCATTCATCCTGTCACTTAATTTTTTGACACATCACGGACGCTCCCGATCGGTGCCCCAGGTTGTTGGAAAGACTTTTGCCGAAGCAGAGAAGATCCTTGACAAAGAGGGCTTTGATATTGTAATACAGGATTCTGTTTATGTCGATTCCCTGCCACCCCTGGCTATTTTAAAACAAGTGCCGGAAAGCGATGCCGTAGTAAAAGTAAACCGCACGGTATATTTAACTCTGAACAGGTCGGTAGCACCAATGATCGACATGCCCAACTTAATTGGCTTCAGCTATCGCAATGCGATCATGAACCTTTCAAGCATTGGGTTGTCGGCCGATACAACTTACAAATCCGATTTCGCGAAGAACTCAGTTTTAGAACAACTCTATAAGGACGACCCGATCGCGCCGGGAACGAAAATAAGAATGGGTTCCCGGGTGACCCTGGTCCTTGGGACCGGTGTAGGTGAGATGTTTTACAGTGTTCCTAACTTAGTGGGCAGAACTTACGGCGAAGCTAAGTCAGTGCTCGAGGCCAACGGTGTCAACCTGTTTGTCTTGTCGGCGCAGGGGGTGACGGATACTTTGAATTCTTTTATCATTGACCAGGATCCAAAAAGATACAATGAAGAAGGGGAGCCTTTGAAGATACGCAGTGGCCAGTTTATTAGTGTAAAACTTTCGACAGAAAAGCCAGTGATCGCTGACAGTACGATAAGTAATCAACCTTTACAATAAAATTTTATGGACACAATTACAGTTGATGAAGTAAAAAAAAGGATGGATGCGGGGGAGGAACTTCATCTTGTAGACGTAAGAGAGCCATTTGAAAATGCGCAGTTCAACATCGGCGGCATTTTGTTGCCATTGGGCATGATCCAAACCATGCAGACCGATGAAATCGATAATCTCAAAGATGAGGAAGTTATTCTTTATTGCCGTAGTGGAAATCGCAGCGGACAGGCAGCGATGTTTCTGGAGACGATGGGATTCACGAACACAAAAAATCTTTTAGGAGGCATGGTAGCATGGCAGGATAAGTTTGGAAAGTAGATTCTGGATTTACGATTTTGGATCTTAGATTTTTAACTTCTCAGGAGATGAAGTTTATCATAAATCACAAATCTAAAATCTCAAATTCACCCCTACCATAAAATTCGTTCCTGCCATTGGGAAATAATAGTTGTTTACCACTAACTCTCCGCCCGAAATATAATTGTACGTGTAACCGTTGGGTTCATATTTTTCACTAAACATGTTATTTACCTGCAGAATAACATTAACCTCTTTCAGAAAGTTCTTATGAAAAGTGTAAATGACCTTGGCGTCCTGCACAAAGTACGGATCCAACTTTCTTCCCTCGTTTTTTGTATTATCGAGGTATTGCTTACTCACATATTTGCTGAGCAGGTTGATCTCAAAATTTTTTGCTGGGAAGAAACTTAGGGTAGTCGCGCCGGTTGTACCGGGTGACAATGCAATGTCGGTGGAGGAATAATTATTCAATTTTTGATTATTGTTATCATAATCATCAATGTATTCGGTGAAGTGTTGAACTTTATTGCTGCTTAAGGTGAGATTTGCGCTGGCGTTAAACCACGTCGCAGGTTGAATACCGCCCTGTAATTCTATTCCCATTCGATAACTGTCCGGAATATTGGTCCGGGTATAAGCTCCTACGTCATTGATCTTCCCAGTAAGCACAAGCTGGTCCCGGTACTTCATATAATAAAGCGTCGCTCCCCAGTTATACGTCAATGATTTTCTGATAATTCCGAGCTCCATGTCATTTAAATGTTCAGGTTTGGGTTGCTGGCTCTGTCCAGCTTCAAAATCATCCCGGTTGGGCTCCTTGTTAGCGATGCTGCAGGAAAAGTATCCGCTCCACTCATTATGATTGTAGCTAAGGCCGACTTTCGGATTGAAAAAATCGTAATTGTTTTTTATCAGCAGATCGGGATTGTCTTCAAATCCGTTGATGTCATACTTTACGTGCCGGTATTGAAGGTCGGCATAAACCCTCCAGTCGTTTGAAATTCTATGAAGCAGTTTGGCGTAACTGTTGAAATCATTTTTAAAGGCATCATGGTCATAATAAATGTCAGGGCCTGTTATTCCATGTTCGGCCCAAACCAATTTCCCATAATGGTTCCCTTCATACCTGGTGTATGCACCGCCGACAGTGAATTCGGTTTTTGTGTTGTGATATTGCAATGAAAAAATGTCCCCGTAAAAATTATTATTCAACCATAACTGGCGGATGAAATCGGAGCTATAGATTGTATCGGCTCCAACAACAGGATAGGGAAGATGATAAGTGTCGTAAGGTTGGTCGGCCCGGTACTCCTCGTAGTATCCTTTTCCTTTTGTAAAAAATAATGCTGTATTAAAATCAAGATGTGAGTTGAAGTTATGGGTGTAAAACAACTGGTAGTGGTCCTGCCAATAGTTATCGGTCTCATTGTCGTAAGGCTCGCCTGGTTTTTCGGTGCCTGCATAATTTATTGTGCGATTGCCAGCTTTCAGATCGGCTTCCGAAACACCATACCATGCCTGGTATGTTTTCTCATATCCTTTAATGATGTTGAATCGAAGTGTATTTGATTGGTCAATGTAGGCGGTAGAAAAATATAATGATCTGAGCCGCGAACTGGCCCTGTCAATGTATCCATCACTTGTAATATTCGATAAACGAATGTCTGCCGTAAAGTGATTACCTATCAGCCCGCTTCCAGCCTTCAATGTATTTTTCCAGGTATTGAAGGAGCCGAAGCTATTATTGAATTCAGCGTAAGCTTTGCGATTGATTTCGTTGGTACTTAAATTGATCGTGGCGCCAAAGGCTCCCGCGCCATTCGATGAGCTACCGACCCCACGTTGAATTTGGATGCTGCTCAGCGAAGAAGCAATGTCGGGAAGATCCACAAAAAAAGTTCCCTGGCTTTCGGCATCATTGTAAGGAATGCCATTCAGGGTAACATTAATTCGGCTTGCATCCGTACCGCGAATTCGAATGCCTGTATAACCGACGCCATTTCCGGCATCAGAGTTTATGACCACCGAGGGGGTTTGATTCAAAAGAAAAGGGAGGTCGTGCCCGAGGTTCTGCTTCTCAATTTCCTTTTTAGAAATGTTTGTTTTTGTTACCGGTGCCCGGTCGTTAGCTCGCACCGCTCTCACTTCCACAGGAGATAAGTTATAAAAGCTGTCTTTCGCAGCAGACTGTTGATTGGTGGAATCCTTGGATACCTGGCCAAACAAAAAATAGCCGGTAACCATCCACAATAATGTAATACAAATCCTCTTCATTTTTTAAAATTTGTTGAATCACAACTTGGTTGTTCATGACCCAGATTAATAAATGAGAGGGAATGCAGGAGAAAAGGGAGAGTAGTTGTCACCTTCCTTCGCAGGCATTACCCTGATCAGGTTCTACGGGTATAATCTCAGTCCCAACCGTTAACGTCAGGACACCCCGGGAACTTTGTGCCCGCAAAATTAGGAAAGAAAGTTATAAAGACTGTAACATTTCGGCACTCGATTTCGTACTACAGCAAATTCAACTATTATGAAGAAGATACCTATAGCCATTTTGGCCGCTTTCTGCGCCCTTGCGCTGTTTGGTCAAAAGACAATCAGTGATCCGAACGCCCAGAAGAGACAGGTGCCCTCCTTTACTGGGATTGAAATAGGCGGCGGTATCGATCTGTATCTGAGCCAGGGCGACGAAGCTGTTGCTGTGAGCGCTTCAGAGACGAAACACCGCGACAAGATAGTGACAGAGGTAAAGAACGGTGTGCTGCACATTTGGTATGATGCAAGTTCTCATGTCAACGTCGACTGGGGCAGCCGAAAATTAAAAGCGTATGTGTCATTTAAAAAGCTTGAGCAGCTGGAGGGAAGCGGCGGTTCAGACATAAGAGTTGAAGGCAGTATCTCAGTTCCTAAACTTTCCTTGCATGTGTCGGGCGGCTCTGATTTCGACGGCAAAGTAAATATCAGCGAACTCACAGTCGATGCTTCGGGTGGGTCCGATGTTAATATTGCGGGCACTGCCAAAAGCCTGACAATTGATGCCAGCGGGGGTAGCGATTTTAAGGGTTACGAATTGATCACTGACAATACTACGGTTGATGCGAGTGGTGGAAGTGATATTTACATCACAGTTAACAAAGAACTCAACGCTAGTTCAAGCGGTGGAAGCGACATACGTTATAAAGGCAACGGTTTGATCAGGAACATAAATGGCAGCAGCTCCAACATAAAAAAAGTAAGTAAATAGTCAATAAATAAAACAACATGAAAAACACAGTTTCAGTATTAATCGGACTTGCACTCTGTACAAGTTTAATCGCTCAAAAGACCGTTAATGACCCCAACGCACAGGTTCGGTCTGTGTCGGGCTTTCATGGCGTCTCTGTTTCCGGCAGCGTTGAACTGTTTTTGACACAGGGAAATGAAGAGAGCGTTGTAATCAGCGCCGATGATACCAATGTCCGTGACAAAGTAATTACCGAGGTGGACAACGGAATTTTGCGAATTTACCTGGAGCGCAAAAACAAGATCCAGATCGATTGGCCAAACAAGAACAAGATCAGGGCATATGTTTCCGTAAAAGACATCGATTATCTATCCTCGTCAGGCTCCGGCAAATTGCATATCGAAGGAAACTTAAAGACAGACAAATTAAAGGTTGATATTTCGGGTTCCGGAAATGTGGAAGGTGCCGTGACAACGAAAGAATTTTCGTTGGGTATTAGCGGTTCTGCTGACGCGGATCTTTCCGGAACAGCGGAAAAATCAGAGTTTCACATCAGCGGTTCAGGCAATATCAAGAGCTATGATTTTAGCACTCAATATTGTAATGCCTCCATCAGCGGTTCAGGAAATGTAAGGGTCACTGTTACAAAAGAATTGTCTGCACACATCAGTGGTTCCGGAAATGTATTTATCAAGGGCGATGGTTTGATAAGAGATTACAGTGCGTCGGGTTCGGGAAAATTCAAAAGAGTAAATTAATATAAACTACAAATATGAAGAAGCTATTTTTTATATTGACCGTGCTGGTCCTTGGTGGTTCCATACATGCACAGCTTACCATAAATGATCCGAATGCTGAAGTAAGGGAAGCAAAGAACTTTCACGCAATTTCAGTCTCGAATGCATTTGACGTATTTATTGCCCAGGGTAATGAAGAAGCCGTGGCGGTGAGCGCAACAGAGCAGAAATACAAGGATGAGATCAAAGTGGAGGTAGACAATGGCGTGCTAAAGATCGGTCTGAAGAATGAGGGAAAATTCTGGAAAGGATGGAATGGAGATAAGATGAAGTTAAAGGCATACATCTCTTTCAAAAACATTGATAAACTATCAGCATCGGGTGCTTGCGATGTAAGAGTGCAGGGAACCATCAATGCTGAGAATCTGGAAATACACCTGTCTGGCGCGAGCGATCTGAAGGAAGGGAAATTCAATGCAAAGAGCTTAGACGTGGACATTAGTGGAGCGTCCGACGTGACAATATCAGGAACAGCCGGTCAATTAAAAGTCGAAGCCAGCGGCGCCAGTGATATAAAGGGATTCGACCTCGTGGTAGACTATTGCGATGTACATGCCAGTGGTGCGAGCAGCATTTCAATAACTGTAAATAAAGAATTGTCAGCCCGCGCCAGCGGTGCCAGTGACATACATTACAGGGGCGATGGGCTTATCAGGGAGATCAAAACAAGTGGCGCCAGCAATATTTCAAAGCGGTCGTAACGAAAAACAAATTTGTTTCTTAAAAATAGATGCCTAATTTTGAATCATGACATTCTCAAACGCATCTCGCTGGTTTTATTTTTACTTCTTTAGTAAGAAGCCGGGAATGCTTTTGTTGAAAACCTATTAACAGAACAAAAATCAACATAAAGAATCCCGGTTAAAAGCCGGGATTTCTTTTTAGAAAATGGCAACAAGAATTTCCATTCAAGGTTACGAAGGCAGCTTCCACCAAATGGCCGCTCAACAATTCTTTGGAAAGAGGATCAGCGTAATTCCCTGTGGCACCTTTCGGGAAGTGATAAAAGTTGCGTCCAGCAAAAAGGAAAGCGACGCCGGAGTGATGGCCATTGAAAATTCTATCGCAGGCAGTATCCTGGCCAATTACAATTTATTACAGCGAAGCAACCTCGTCATCACAGGTGAAGTATATCTCCAGATCAGGCAAAATTTGCTGGTAAACCGGGGAGTAGGGATTGATGAAATACGTGA
>DASYSW010000393.1:0-12799 GCA_036002905.1 Chitinophagaceae bacterium | reverse complement strand
GCAAGAAACAGGATGTGATAAAGGATTTTAGAAAAGGTTATTTACCGCTGATCATCCCGGTCGGTATTATCTGTGTACTTATTGCACCCGCCAACCTATCAACAGCATTGTTACTTGGTGCTAGCTGTATGCTAATGCTTTTTATAGGAAGGGCAAGAACAAAACATTTATTATTGACTGTCGGTTTGGTTCTGGTTCCGGTGTTGTTTCTCATCATAGCCGCGGTGATCAGTCATAAATCAGGTGATCAAACAGAAGAAGTAAAAAAAGAAGGCGCGTCAAAACTCACAGCGAGAGTTGATACCTGGATCAACAGGGTCGAGCATTTTATTTACGGAGGAAAGAACGCTGACGACGAGGATTCTTATCAGGTGAACCAGGCAAAGATCGCGATTGCAAAAGGAGGCTTTCTCGGTGTTGGCCCCGGTAACAGTACACAACGAAATTTTTTACCACAGGCATACAATGATTTTATCTATCCTATCATCATTGAAGAATATGGCCTGGTAGGAGGAGCATTCATTGTTTTTATCTACCTGGTGTTTCTTTTTCGCAGCATAAAAATTTTCAGGCGGTGTCCTTTTGCATTTGGCGCATTCCTGGCATTGGGGCTCAGCTTTACGTTGGCGATACAGGCTATAGCAAACATGGCAGTGAGTGTAAATCTTTTTCCTGTAACAGGAGTTACACTTCCGCTGGTGAGCATGGGCGGCAGTAGCTTTTTATTTACTTGTTTGGCGATCGGCATTATTCTGAGTGTGGCGAGGAATGTTGAGCAACTGGAAGGAAAAAAAGAAGAACTGGTCAATGCTCAATGATCAATTCTCAACGGTGAAAATGAACATTGAATATTGAAATTGAACATTAGTTAAAGTGAGCAAACGAATTATAATAGCGGGAGGGGGTACAGGAGGACATATTTTCCCGGCAATAGCAATTGCCAATGCACTAAAGAAGATCGATACTGGGATCGAGATATTGTTTGTAGGTGCAAAAGGAAAAATGGAAATGGAAAAAGTACCGCAGGCGGGTTACAATATTAGGGGAATAGATATAGCGGGTTTTAACAGGAGTTCTTTGATAAAAAATATTTCATTGCCATTTAAACTGGTAAAGAGTTTTCTCCAGGTTCGCACGATTGTGAAAAACTTCCGCCCCGATGCGATCATCGGGGTTGGGGGTTATTCCAGTTTTCCTGTGTTGCGATATGGCCAGGCAAAAGGAATTCCCACATTTATTCATGAATCGAATTCATTTGCCGGCAAATCGAACATCCTTCTTGGGAAGAAGGCAACAAAAGTTTTCGTAGCGACTGATGGAATGGAGAAATTTTTCCCTCCGGATAAAATTCTGATCACGGGGAATCCGGTACGATCGACCATTTCGCAGTCAGTGGTAACGAGGAGTGAGGGGATTAAATTTTTTGGATTGGATGAAAACAAAAAAACAGTTTTTGCAGTGGGAGGGAGTCTTGGTGCCAAATCGATTAACGACTCGATCAGCAGGCATCTCGATGAACTATTGAATGCAGGATTACAACTCATTTGGCAGACGGGGAAGCCCTACGCGGAACAGGCAAAAGAAAGTGTAAAGGGCAAATCATCTGTTTCGGCAAATGAATTCATTACGCAGATGGATTGCGCTTATGCCGCTGCAGATATCGTTGTCTCGAGAGCGGGAGCCATGGCTATTGCTGAGTTGTGTGTAGTTCGGAAACCGGTGTTGTTTGTGCCGTATCCCTTCGCAGCTGAAGATCACCAGACGGTAAATGCAAAAAGCCTGGTAGACAAAAATGCGGCGTTGATGGTAAAGGATAGCGAGGCTCTTGATAATGTCGTACCGACGATCATCGATTTGGCAAATGATAATAACAGGCAAAATGAATTGAAGAAAAATATTGGAACGTTAGCCATTACTGATGCCGATAAGAGAATCGCAGAAGAAGTTTTGCGATTAATCTGAAGAAAGTTATGCAGTAATACCACTGTCCCGACCGAGCGGGGTTAGGGGTGAGGTCGATGCTGATAAAAGAATTGCAGGAGAGGTATTAAGATTGATTTAAAATAAATGTGTCAGACGCTCTGCGGGAACGTCAGACACTACGATGGTCCAACAATACTGTCCTTATGAATTCCCCTTCGGGGGAAGCTGGAATTGAAATTGAAAACTACATTGACTTAAGAATGAATGATGAGATCAAAAAAATCAGATCTGTTTATTTCATAGGAATTGGTGGGATAGGAATGAGTGCACTGGCAAGGTTCTTTTATTCAAATGGAATTCGGGTAAGCGGGTACGACAGGAGCGAGACTTCATTGGTCAAAGAGTTACAAGATGAAGGCATCGATATACATTTTGATGAAAATGTAGAGGCGATACCGAAAGATGTTGACCTGGTCGTATACACACCGGCGGTTCCAAAGGATCACAAGGAATTGCTTTTTTATCAACAGAATGGATACAAGGTTGTAAAGCGAAGCGATGTTTTGCAGATGATCACAAAAAGTTCTTTTAATATCTGCGTGGCAGGCACACATGGAAAGACGACCACCACGACAATGATCGGTCATTTACTCAGGGACAGCGGTTATGGGTGCAATGCATTTCTCGGGGGGATATCAGTGAACTATGGAACTAACTTCTGGCGCAGTCAAAGAAATGTATGTGTTGTAGAAGCTGATGAATATGATCGAAGTTTCCTGAAGTTGGACCCTGACATTGCCCTGATCAGCGCCATGGATCCCGATCACCTGGATATTTATGGGACGGCCCAGGCAATGGAAGAAGCCTTTATTGATTTCAGCAAGAAGGTAAAACCAGGAGGATTGTTAATAAGCAAATTCGGGTTGAAGAGGGGAAAAGAACTGACGGCGACGAGGCATTTGACTTACAGTTTACAGAATGAAAGTGCAGATGCTTATGCGGAAAATATCAGGATGAACAATGGAAGTTATGAGTTTGACGTGGTAGTTAAGGATAGCAAGCTGGAGGACGTGATACTGAATATGGGAGGAATGCATAACGTGGAAAATGCGGTGGCGGCTATTACGGTTGCAAGTTCTTTGCAAATAGAAAGCGATAAGATCAAAGCGGCAGTCGAAAGTTTTAAAGGGGTTAAAAGAAGATTTGAGTATGTCATCAAAAATGATCGAATTGTTTTTATTGATGATTATGCTCATCACCCTGAAGAGCTGCGGGCATTGATACAGGGGGCAAAAACCCTGTTCAGGCAAAAAAAATGCACGATCATTTTTCAACTGCATTTATACACAAGGACCAGAGACCTGGCGGAGGGTTTTGCTGAAGTGCTTGATCTCGCAGATGAAATCATTTTACTCCCGATCTATCCCGCCAGGGAATTGCCCATCGAAGGAGTGAGCAGCGAGATGATCCTGGAAAGGATGAAAAACGGGAACAAAAGAGTAATGAACAAAGATGAACTGTTGAGGTGGATAAAAAATGATTATTTAAAGAATATCGATACCGAATTTGGGCAAGTATTGGTGACGGCAGGTGCAGGTGATATTGATATGATGGTTGAACCGATAAAGGAAATCTTAGAAAAGATATAAAGTGACAACAAAGCAAATCATAAGGAAAATAATTTTTGTTGCGCTGACATTAACGGCGTGCAGCGGGCTGGTTGTATTGCTCGTCGCAGCTATCGGCCGGAGAAATCATGAGCTATGCAAAGATTATGTGATCTCCATACAGGGGGCGCAAAAAAACCTTTTTATCAATGCAAAGGACATCAAGAAGCTTTTGAATTCCGGCACTAACGGCAAAATAAAAGGGGAGCCTATTACAGATTTCAACCTAAGAAAGCTCGAGCAGCTCCTGGAGGTAAGCGCCTGGGTAAAAGATGCGAACCTGTATTTTGATAACCGGGAGGTATTGCATGTATCGATCGAGGAAAGGGAACCCGTGGCCAGGATATTTACAACGTCAGGAAAATCTTTCTATATAGACAACGAAGGTGAAAGAATGCCTTTATCGGAAATGATGAGCGCAAAAGTGCCCGTGTTCACCAACTTCCCTGATAAAAAGGTATTGAGTACAAAAGATAGTATACTGTTGAATGATATTAGAAAAACAGCCTCATTTATTTTGAATGACTCGTTCTGGATGGCGCAGACCGAACAAATTGATATCGCTGAAGACAGGAATTTTGAAATGATCCCAACGATAGGAAATCATATCGTGAAACTTGGTAAAGGCGACGACATCGACAAAAAATTTCACCGGCTGCTTATTTTTTACCAGCAGGTATTGAGCAAAACCAGTTTTGACAAATACAATGTAGTGGATGTACAGTATACGGGGCAGGTCATCGGATCAAAGACAAAAATGAGCAAGGTCGATTCAATGCAGTTAAAAAAGAATATTGAAAAGCTGTTACAGGAAGCCAGGAAAATGCAAAATGATACAATTGCTTTGATCCCCGCCACTAAGAAGGAAAATATTTCTGTCGTTAATACAAACGCATCAGGCATTACTACCCTGGAACAAACCAATTCACGCCCGGCGAAAACTGAAAATGCGAAACCAAAAATTATTGAAGACAGAACCGAAGAAAAGCCGAAGGCGGTGATGCAGGAGAAAGGGAATGAGTGATGAGTAATGAGTAATTAGCAATTAGTAAGAGATGATTAGAATGACTGAACGATGAAGTGATTGCGACGCAACAGCAGATCAAACGGAGTTACAAAAGCCTGTATTATAAAATAGCAAACGACCAGCAACAAGTAACGAGCAACCATAACAAGCAACAACTAAAAACAACATACTATGAACACTGAACAACCCATTATTGTCGGTCTTGACATTGGAACAACCAAGATTGCAGTGATTGCCGGAAGAAAAAACGAATTTGGCAAGCTTGAGATTCTTGGATTTGGTCGTGCCAACAGCAACGGTGTGAAGCATGGACAGGTGCTTAACATCGATGAAACAATTAAAGCGATAAAGACTGCGCTGGAGAATTGTTATGCTTCCAATCCAAATTTGGATGTAAACGAAGTGTATGTTGGAATAGCTGGGCATCACATAAAAAGCCTGCAAACCCGTGGAGACATTGTGCGCCAAAACACGGAAGAAGAAATTACGCAAGCCGAAATTGATCAGTTAGTAGCGGATCAATATAAAACATATATCCCTGCGGGCGACCAGATCATAGATGTGATACCGCAGGAGTTCACTGTTGATAATTTCCAGAATATTACGCGCCCGATTGGGTATGGTGGGGTGAAACTTGGTGCCAATTTTCATATCATCACAGGCGATAAAAATGCAATTCGGAATATCAACCGCAGTGTAGAGAAGGCCGGACTAAATACAAAAGACCTGGTGCTGCAGCCACTTGCTTCTTCTTCCGCGGTAATGGGGCAGGAAGACCTGGAAGCAGGTGTTGCGATAGTAGATATTGGTGGTGGTACAACTGACCTTGCTGTTTTTTATGAAGGCATTCTAAAGCATACAGCGGTCATTCCATTTGCCGGTGAAAATATCACGAATGATATCAAAACAGGTCTCGGAGTATTAAAGACCCAGGCTGAACAAATGAAGGTTCAGTTTGGAAGTGCATTGGCCAATGAAGCAAAGGCGAATGCATATATAACTATCCCGGGATTGCGTGGCATGCCAGCGAAAGAGATCAGTGTAAAGAACCTCGCTAATATTATCCAGGCAAGAATGAATGAGATCCTCGACTTCGTCACTTATCATTTGAAACAGGTCGGTCTCGATAATAAAATGTTGAATGGTGGTATCATTTTGACGGGTGGTGGTTCGCAGCTTAAACATTTAATCCAGTTAACAGAATATATAACCGGTTTGAATGCAAGGATAGGATTCCCGAATGAGCATCTTGCGGCAGGACATATTGAAGAACTCGCGAAGCCCACTTACTCGACCTGCATAGGTTTGATCTTAAAAGGATACGATGATTATGAACATAACCGCAAGCAGTTTGAAAAAGAATACAAGAAGGTCGACATCCCTGATGGATTAAAGAAAGTAATGAATGGTGAGGAAGAGTTGGTTGAAGAAACAGTCGGGGAAGAGAGTATGAAGAAAAGGAAAAACCTGACAGGCTTCTGGGGCAAATTCAAAGACGGAATTATTGATCTGTTCAAAGAAGAGGATAAAGCCTTCTAATTGGGAAAAGGTCAATTGGGAAATTTTGAAATTGCATTTTCCCAATTTCCCAATTCCGAAATTTCAAAATTCAAAATCACTAACCTATAAATAACTATTCATGATACATTTTGATCTCCCTAAGGAAAAATCATCCATTATAAAAGTAATTGGAATCGGGGGTGGTGGCAGCAACGCTGTTAACCACATGTTCGGACAGCAAATTGAGGGCGTAAATTTTATTATTTGTAATACTGATGCACAGGCGATCGCTTTGAGCCAGGTCCCCAATAAAGTCCAGCTTGGACCGCATCTCACCCAGGGTTTGGGCGCAGGAGCCAATCCTGAAATTGGCAGGCAGGCCACAGAAGAATCTCTTGAAGAGATCCGGCGCATATTGGAAGTAAATACAAAAATGGCATTCATCACGGCAGGTATGGGCGGTGGAACCGGAACGGGAGGCGCACCTATCATTGCGAAAATTTGCAGGGACCTCGGTGTGCTTACCGTGGGCATTGTCACCACTCCATTTGCTTATGAAGGAAAAAAACGTCAGCAACAGGCAGAAGAGGGGATCAAATTGCTGAAACAGTATGTTGACACTTTGCTGGTCATCAGCAATGATAAATTGCGTCACCAGTTTGGTAATTTAAAAATGCGCGAAGCATTTGCCATGGCTGATAACGTTTTGGCAACTGCTGCGAAATGTATCACGGATGTCATCAACAGCACTGGCCAGATCAATGTCGATTTTGCTGATGTTTGTACAGTGATGAAAAATGGCGGTGTAGCTATCTTAGGAAATGCAGCGGCAGCGGGAGAGAATCGTGCGCACAAAGCCATAGAGCAAGCACTGAATTCACCGCTTTTGAATGACAATGATATTCGCGGAGCAAAATGGATCCTTATTAATATTAATTCTGCTGAGGGAGCCCATGAGTTCACCATGGATGAAGTAGAAGTGATCCAGAATTATTTGCTCACGCAAGCTGGCGAAAACACAGATGTTATTCTCGGTCTTGGTTATGATAATTCATTGGGTGAGCAGATAGGCATCACTCTTATTGCAACGGGTTTTCAGCATAAAGATCCTTTTATACTACCCGTTGTTAAAAAACCGGAATCGAATGAAGAAAAAATAGTGATGGTGCTGGGTCAGCCGGAGGAACCAAAACAAAAACAGAAAAAAGTAGTAAAAGAGATGCAGGAAGATACGGTTGAAGAGAGTGAAAAAACAATTAAAGATTCATCAAAAGAGTCCTTGCGTCAAGAATTAACTCCCAGGTTAGTTGAATCAACGCCGGAGTTAGAAGAACCTTTTTCTGCATTCATGATGTTTGATGCGGAGGACCTGGTAAGAGAAACAGAAAAGGAATTGCTGCCCGATGAATCGCCCGTTATCCATTGGGAATTAAATATGCCGGGTACAAATACGAATGAAAATACAAGTAAAAACCCCGGGAAAACTACTGTTGAAAATGCAAAAAATACTGTTGAGAAGATTTCCATTGCGGAAATGAAAGAGATAATAATTTCGGAGAACCAATCCAGTACTCACCTACACAAAAAGGAAGAACCTTCCGAGCAAAAAATAACTTTAAAAGATAGTACTACCCCGGTGTCTGCAGCATCGGGCGGTTACCTGGCCAGGCCATCCAATATTTACGCAGAATCAAAGACAGAAGTCTTCACTTCAAACCCTTCTGCAGAAGAACCGGTTTCGCAAACCGTTACCACGCACGAGAGCAAAGAAGATCTTTGCAATATGCAAATGGTTATGCGGGATGACATTCCTGCGGCGGATGCGTCGTTAGCCCATCAGGCTCAACCACCTTTGTCTGCTGATGCTGAGGAGCCGCCGATGGTGGACGAAGCAGAAGAGCAAAAACGTAGGGCAGCCGAACGATTACACAAGTTGCGCAACTTGTCGTTCAACTTTAACAGTGCTGACCCCAATAACGAGTTTGAAAACGTGCCGGCATATATCCGCCGCAATATGGAATTGTACGGTAACTCGTATTCTGCAGTCGAAAACTTCTACAGCCACTACGAAGTAAAAAAAGATGACAATGACCAGGCACAAATAAGCACCATCAATACATTTTTAGACGGCAAGAAACCCGATTAACAGCAACCAATAATCAATATAGAACTGAGTTTTTGCTTCTTGTGATTTCGCAAACTGTCAGACTTGTGTTTTTAGTTGTTCTCCCGATATTTATCGGGAGATTTTTTTTATCACGAATTACACTGATTTAAACCACTGATTTCGCTGATTGGAATGATTGAATTGATTGTTCTTTGATGCGTGTCCGAATGGGCTCACTAAGGACGTTTGTTATTATGTGACCAGCTTGGATAATTCTGTTAAGCTTCTGTTGCGTCGCACTCGTGTGCGCTCTTATCTCTATTCATCAATCCGATTTACAATTCTTTCGTATCACTTCCGTGCTAAGCACGGAACTTTAAAGCTTGCTGGATAAGCTTTTCAAGGACTTTTTTGATTCAAACGATTCGGTGTCACCGGGAAGACAGTAAGACGGCAAGAGGCGCATAAATCCACTTAACGCCTTCCCGTTCTTCCGTCAAGAAAGAATGTTTGGGATGAGTGTTTTCGTATTACTAATTTATAAATCTGGGCGATAAATTTTTAAAACAATAACTTTAAAAGAAAAATGGAAAACAGGGGCCTGCTTTTTATTCCCGATATCAGCGGCTTTACCCGGTTTGTGACCGAGATGGAGATCGATCATAGCCGTCACATCATCCAGGAACTTTTGGAGATATTGATCAATGCAAATTCTATCGGTCTTGAAATTTCAGAGGTCGAAGGAGATGCTATTCTTTTTTATAAATATGGAGACCCTCCGGAGCTGAAAACGGTCTATGACCAGGTCGAGAAAATGTTTTGCGAATTCCACCGCCATATTTCTGCATATGAATACCGGCGTCTCTGTCAATGCAAAGCCTGCAGGGCCGCCTTCAATCTTACGCTAAAGGTCATTACGCACTATGGAGAATTTACCGGTTATAATGTAAAGACTTTTAATAAACTTATCGGGAAGGACGTGATCGTCGCCCATCAACTTCTGAAAAATGAAATTGAACAGCACGAATACTGGCTTGTAACTGATAATCTTTTGCAGAACCGGTCACCTGAAAGTATTAAGAACTGGATGACCTGGGGCCATAGTGCCAAGAAAACAGAGACCGGGGAAATACCATTTCAGTATACCCAGTTAACTCCTTTGAAAAACCAAATTCCACCAGAACCTCCTGCTGATCTGGGGATAAAGAAAAAGAAAAAGATGATCTCCGTTTCAAAGGAGTACGACGTTGAAATCAATAAAATGTTTTACACAGCAGGACATTTTGAATTTCGCCACAAGTGGCTGGAGGGAGTAAAAGCGATAGATGAGGTAAGTCATTATTTGCCGATGGTTGGAACAAGGCATCGCTGCGTTCTTGAAAACGGGCAGGCATTCATCTATACCACTCACTTTTCCTATACACCCGAAAAAATTGTAATGGTAGAAACTGAGGAATCGAAGAGAAGCTCAACGTATTTTATCTTTGAAAAGATCAATGAAAACAGGACGAGGTTCACGCTTGATCTTTATCTGAAAAATAATCCTGTCTTACAACTTATTTTCAGTCTCGCTATGAAAAAGAAATTAGAATCCCGTTTCACCAAATCGCTCGACAACCTTGAAAAACTTGAAAAGGAAGTTGAAATGCCGGTCGAGGTTGATTAATATTGTCAAAACAATTATACTTCATCATGTTTCGAAAGATCATCCTTTGGTGTTGCCTGTTATTTCCTTTTATTTTACCGGCCCAAAAAAATACTAACCCTGTTTCCATAATTTTTGATAGCGATATGGGACCTGACTATGATGATGTGGGCGCCATCACGTTACTGCATGCTCTTGCGGATAGCGGCAAAGCAAAAATTCTTGCTACGATCGCGAGCACAAAGTATGACGGCGTGGCTTGTGTGATGAATGTGTTTAACACCTATTTCAACAGACCCGGGATTCCCATTGCGGTTCCAAAAGGAAAGGCGTCAGCCCTAAGAGATCCGCAGCATTGGACCGACACATTGATCGCCAAATATGCTCACAGCATAAAAAGGAATGACGATGTACCCGACGCAGCAGAGTTATATAGAAAAATATTGTCGAAGCAACCGGATCACAGTGTAACGATTGTAACGGTGGGCTTTCTTACCAATCTTTCCAACCTGCTTCTATCAAAGGCTGACCAGTATTCATCGCTCGATGGAAAGGAACTTGTGAAACAAAAAGTGAAACGATTGGTATGCATGGCAGGACGATTTCCCTCAGGGAGTGAATTCAATGTGAACCAGGACGCAGTTGCTTCGCAAAATGTTTTTTCAAACTGGCCGACAAATATTTTGTTCAGCGGTTTTGAAATAGGGTGGAAGATAAGAGTGGGTTTGCCTCTCATTCATAACTATGCCATTCAAAACAGTCCCGTGAAGGATGTTTTCAAAATTTGCATTCCCATGTCTGCTGAGGACAGCGCAGGAAGGATGAGCTGGGATGAAACGGCCGTTTTAGTAGCCGTGAAGGGATATGAGCCATTTTATCATTTGGAATACGGTCGGATACAGGTTGCAACCGATGGTAGCAACACATGGAGCACTGAGGGGAAACAGCATGCACATTTGGTAGAATCAGTCTCACCGGAAATTGTGAGGGCTTATATTAACAAATTGATTATGCACCAACCGTTGAAGAAATGACTTTCTCATTGATTTCACTCAATTTTCTCATGGTTATTTTTTCTCACTGATTCCACAGATGGGCACAGATTCAATTAATCTAATCAGTGAAAATCTGTGTAATCTGTGAGTGAATAGAAGAGTAGAGGGGCTCGGTTCGGGGCATTCTAATTTTTATCGGTGCTATCAACAGGCACCAGCTTCGGTTGTTTTTGCGGGGGAATAACAAGTTGGGGGCTGATGTCGGGCAAAATACTTTTTAGCTTCTCTACTTTGTACACATTGGTATCAATGAACCACCAGTTCTTTCCGCCATCGGGTGAGATAACGATCATGGATGTTTCTACGGTTAGTTCTCCCATTGGTGTTTTTATGGTCGTGATCTCTGGTAATACGGTTTGCAACTGATCTTTGTAGATCACGATCTCGCCGGGGGTGCCTATCGAATATCTCTTAAAACTTACACCAAAAAGTTTCGCAGCAGCATACGCTGAATCCATTTTTGCTTTCATTTTTTCTTTTCCGCCAGCATATGCAATGACATTTGGATGCATGTATTTCACAAACGTTTCAAAATCGTTTTTCATCAGTGCTGAACCCAGATCCATGGCCTGCACTTTAATTGTGGTCGAAAGGTTTTGCCCTTTGGCCATCGGCGGCAGGATCAAAATGATAAGAAGAAACAAAAATGATTTTGATTGCTTCATGATCACAAATCTCTTCTATTATTTAACCAAAAACAAAATAACCATGTTAATATCAATAAGCATATTGAATATACCACATGATATTTTACTGCATCGAGCGACTGCTGGTAAGCCACTTCATCGATCTTGCCAAGAAATACAGGTTTTGTGAGAAGGCGGTCAGAGATTTCCATAGGAAAAAACTTGCCTGCCTCGCTGTTGTATTTGTAATGCAGAACATTAACCCCGATCGTCTCCAGGATAATCGAATAAAAAGTAAAAATAGCCAGGGCAATAAAAGCTTTTCGCAGAAGCATGCCTACGGTAAAAGCAATGGACAGCTGGCAAATGGTTTGTAAAAAGAATAATCCAATATAGTAGGTGAGATTCCATTTGCCCGGGGCGTCAATATTTGTATTGGACAGACCAATGAGAAGAGCAACAAACGCATATAAGACCGTAACGATTGCCGAAAGCAGCAGTACATCGATCATCTTTGCCGTCATAAAATTTTTGCGGCTCCATCCGTCAATGATATTTTGCCTGTTGGTCCTGTATGTGTATTCGTTCGTGATCAGCATGATGACGACAATGGAAGGGATGTAAATAAAAAAAGACGAGAAGAATGCCATGGTGCGCCAACCTTCGGGCAGGGAAAACGGATTTCCCATCAGTGCTTTTAAGACCTGCCCTGTCGCACTTTTTTGCTTTGTAATATCATGGTAAGCGTAAAGAAAAAGGTAATTAATCCCTGGATAGGTTAACGCGGTAATGCCAAACACCCACCAAAACGCAGGGTAGTTTTTTATTTTGAGCCATTCTGTTTTTACGATCTGGGTCATAAGTCTTTTGTTGTTTAATGCCGGGAAGAAGGGAAGACGGTAAGCGTAATTCCCAATTTATCGTCTTACCGCTTTCCCGGCAAAAGTTAGTTGTTCGTTAGTTCAAAAAACCTTGCTTCAAGCCTTTTCTTTTTCAGGGTAAGATGATTAAGAACAATCCCCTGCTTGAAACAAAAACTGTTTATTTCGTCAAGCTTCGCTGTTCCTTTTGGAAATGTAGTTTGCACTGTATTCGCTTTAACATCGGTCACAACGTGGTCACTTAGCTGCTTTAAAACTTCAGCCAGTGCATTCAGATCAGAAGCACTTACCTCTACCACATCATCATCCACCAGGATTTCTTCCACTCTTCCTATTGTCAAGAGTTCGCCGGTTCTCAAAATTGCGGC
>DASYSW010000392.1:0-3435 GCA_036002905.1 Chitinophagaceae bacterium | reverse complement strand
GTGATTATGACGGCACGGCTGCTTTCAATTATGCAAACGCGAGAGCAGGTAACAGCCCTGGATTTTCACTCACATTTGGTCTTAAAATGGGATGGCTGATAAAATAGAACCAGGATTTCAGGATTGGTAAAGATGAAAAAGGATATGTGGGATGATTCGCTACTTTGATTTCGTTATAATTAGCGTAATCCTGTTTGCGCTTCTATTAATGTAATTCGTGTTACGCTTCTTCATCAAACTCCTCTTCGTAATTGCGCCCAAGATTGAGCATCGAACCCATCAGGTCCTTGAATTCGATCTTTCCTTCGATAACCTTTTTGCTGATTAATGAATAAGCAGCCAGGCCATGCAATACAAATTCCATGAGCAGGGCAGCTTCCTTATCATTTGCTCCTTTGAAAAATTTTTTAACGAGAGCTTGCAGTCCATCCACCTTGTATAAATTCAGTAGTTTTTCCTCATCTTTTATGTTGAAGAAAAGATTGACGTGATTGCCTTTGTCAAACCATGTGATAATGGGGCGATAAGGGTTTTCGTCTTTTGCTTCTGGTTTGCGTTTCTTTAACTGATCCGGGTTCGGAAAATATTGAACAAATTGCGCGCGGATGGATTTATCAACCAAATTCATCGCCACCTGGTAAGGTCCTTCCTGTTCGCCTTCATATACCAACTCAATTTTTCCGGTAATAGATGGAATGATCCCAACAAGATCACTAATCCACACCTGGGTTTGTTTTTCATTATTGACGATGGCCCTTCTTTCCGCGGCGCTGATAGCATTTTCAAAAGCCGAAATAGTGAGCCTTGCACTTACACCACTCTTCTTATCCACAAACTCGCTCCCTCTTGCTTCGAACGCAACTTGCTCTATTAAACGCTTGACAAGATCACTTACTTTCACGACCGCTTTTTGTTCGTCATCAACCTCGGCCTCTTGTTCCGTGATGGCGAGTGCCGTGTCAAGATCTTTTGGATAATGCGTCAATATCTGGCTTTCGATTCGGTCTTTCAATGGCGTAACAATTGCGCCGCGGTTTGTATAGTCTTCAGGATTCGCAGTGAAAACAAATAAAATATCAAGTGGTAACCGCAACTTAAACCCTCTTATCTGTACGTCACCTTCTTCAAGAATATTGAACAAAGCAACCTGTATTCTTGCCTGCAGGTCGGGCAATTCATTGATCACGAAAATTCCGCGATTGCTTTTTGGAATGATGCCATAGTGTATGACACGTTCATCGGCAAAACTCAATTTTAAATTGGCGGCTTTTATCGGGTCCACATCACCAATGAGGTCAGCTACACTTACGTCAGGTGTAGCGAGTTTTTCTGCATACCGGTCACTCCTGTGCACCCAGTGAATAGGAGTTTCATCTCCATGTGCAGCCATCTGATCAAGAGAATATTTTGAGATCGGCCTTAGCGGATCATCGTTGATCTCGCTGCCCGCGATCATTGGAATATATTCATCAAGAAGTTCGATCATCTGCCTTGCCATCCTTGTCTTTGCCTGTCCCCGCAAACCCAGGAACAAAATGTTATGCTTGCTTAGCAATGCTCTTTCTACATCCGGGATCACACTGTCTTCATAACCGATGATACCTGGAAATGTAATCTCGTTATCCTTTAGTTTACGGATAAGATTTTGTCTAAGCTCTTCTTTTATGCTTTTGCTTTTATAACCACTTGCTTTTAACTCCCCAAGTGTTTTTATGTTGTGTATATTCATTTTCATTATCAGCTTTTCAATTTCCATTTAGCTTCGGCTGTGTCACTCATGTTGACGATTTAGACCAGCATCCCGCTCCTTTATCGTCGGGACTTGTACAGATGGTAATTCTATTCAACTTGTCATCCTGGCCGCAGCGAAGGATCTTAATCTTTACAAAATGAGATGCATCGCTTCATCGGGCAGACCAAAAAAGCGTTAGTATACGGTCTTTCTCTTTCCGCTTTCAAAGTCTTTAAAAATAAATGCCCCCAATTTATCCAATGAAGCAAAGAAGGCCTTGCCATTGTTTGTTTCGGTAAACTCCTGCACAAACCGCTGCAGGTATGGGTCTGTTGCGATCATAAATGTCGTGATAGGAATTTTTAACCGCTTGCATTGTGCAGCCAGGTTCAGGCAACGACTCGTTATTTTCCGGTCAAGCCCAAAACTATTTTTGTAATATCTTTTTCCCATCTTCAGGCAAGTCGGCTTTCCATCTGTCACCATAAAAATTTGCTTGTTGGGATTTTTCCTTCTTCGCAAAATATCCATGGCCAGTTCTAATCCTGCTACCGTATTCGTATGATAAGGCCCCACCTGTAAATAGGGGAGATCTTTTATTTCCACTGGCCAGGCATCATTCCCAAAAACAACTATGTCTAAAGTATCTTTTGGATATTTTGTTGTGATCAACTCACTCAACGCCATCGCGACTTTTTTTGCCGGTGTGATCCTGTCTTCTCCATACAATATCATCGAGTGTGAAATATCGATCATTAGCACCGTCGAGGTCTGCGATTTAAAATCCGTTTCCCTGATCGCCAGGTCATCTTCCTGCATATTGAAGCTTTCAATGCCATGGTTGATCTGCGCATTGCGGATGGATTCAGTAAAATCTATTTGCTCCAGCATGTCACCGAACTGGAACTGCCTTGTTTCAGGATTTACTTCGTCACCTTGTCCCGGTTTGAAAGTATGATGATCGCCTTGTTTAGTTTTCTTTAGTTTCCCGAAGATTTCTTCAAGACTTCTTTTGCGGATTCCCTGTTCTGTTTTTGGAGTGATCTTTATCTGGCCTGTTTGCTGCTCTTCGGTAATGTATCCTTTTTCCTTTAACTCATCGATGAAATCCCCGATGCCATATTCATCATCGGTCATGTCATACTCACGATCAAGTTGATTTAACCATTGCAATGCTTCAGATACATCGCCACTGGTATAAGTAAGCAACTGCATGAAGACATCGAGCAACTGCTGGAATTTCGTCTTACCCTGCTCATTTGGGTCGAATTTATTAAAATGATGTCCTACCATAGTTTGACAATAAAGCAATTTACAATTTTTATTGCTGCCAGTATTGGTTTAACAACAACTTAAGGAAGGAAAAGTTGCTAGTGTTGATGATAAAAAAAATCGTTATCCGTTTATGTTCTCAAACAGGCACACTCCCGTCCACGGGAACTGATCCCTTCGCCCCTCAGGTTCAGGAAGAGTGGCAACTTGCTGCAGTTGTTCATTTAACCTGTTCAATGACGCGGCTGCCTTTAATCCTGATCTGGATTCAATATTCTTCCATCCATATTGCAAAAAGAATTCCTCTCCCTCTTCAGGAGCAAATTGAAATACAGCGCCGCTGCCCCCGAGCGCCGGTCCCATTCGTTCCTGTATCATTTTTAAGAGCGCCGGTGAAACCATATCAAAGATCCATCGTTTGAAATTGTTTT
>DASYSW010000391.1:0-4211 GCA_036002905.1 Chitinophagaceae bacterium | reverse complement strand
GTATTTGAAGAAATTTAGAAGATCAATTTTAGCATATGACGCGCACCGAACTCATTAATTACTTTATCGGGTTGAGAAATTTCAAAAAGTATCTTGAAATTAGTGTGCATAATGAACAGAATAATTTTGCAGTCATTCAATGCCAGGATAAAATAATAATCCCCGGCGACCAGTCGGACTATTTTTTTGAGAACAATCACGATGCGTTTGAAATAATTTTTATCGACGGCATTCATACAGAAGAACAGGCGATAAACGACATCAGGAATTCCTTGAACATATTATCACAAAATGGAGTGATCATCATTCATGATTGCCTGCCACCCGATGAATGGCACCAACGCGACCCTGAAGATTTTCACGAAGGCGAAAATTGGAACGGCACTGTATGGAAGGCCGCATTGCGCATATTCAATGACACGTGTTTTAAATGTGATCTGTTGGACACCGATTGGGGCTGTGCAATCATCGATTCATCGGAAAAGCAGGTGCCGGAAGGATTATTGCTTCCCCGGAAATTGCACTATAACACACATTTTGACGCATTACTCAAATACAAAAAGGCGGTATCCGTTTACCTGCGTAAATATGTAAAATTATTCTATCATCTTGCATGTATGGGTAATTGGGTAGATGTCTTTCGTGAGCAAATGCAACTGTTACAACAAAATGGTTTCTTCCAGATTGATATGACCGTTCTTGGAACAGAAAATGATCGTAATACCCTGAAACAGGTCTGTGATGGATATAACATCAGATCAAATATTATTTTTTATGCACAGGAGATGACAAATTTTGAAACGCCGGCATTATTGGCAATTGAAGAGTATGCAAAACAAAATGAAGGCTATGTATTGTATTTGCATAGTAAAGGGGTGAGCTCCCCAATGGATGAAACGAAAATAAAATGGCGTCGCCTGATGATGCACGAATTAGTAGAGAAGTGGGAATCATGCATGCTACAATTGCCACATTATGATGTAATCGGTGTAAACTGGCGCGAGATGAATCCCACCTCACATTTCTGCGGCAATTTCTGGTACGCGTCAACAAGATATTTGCGGCGGCTGTGCGACTTCATCAGTTATTATGAAAATCCCCGCTACAAAATATGGGATGCGATCTACAACAAACGGTTAGGATGCGAATTCTGGATCAGCTCAGGCACCACACCGCCCCGTGTTCTTTCTCTTTTTTGTACCAATGTGGATTTTTGCAATCCTAATTTCTGGAGAAACAAGTAACGTAGAATATCTTTTATAATAGCAATTCAATGATGTTTAACGATCTTTCACTAATTACTTGTTCTTACAATACGCCGGGCATATTGGAACTCTGCCTTAAGAGCTTTGTGTTTCATCATGGCTCCGGGCCGCATAAGATTATTATTATTGAAAACTCTACGAACAACGAAACTCAGCAGCTACTTGATCGAAATAATGTTTCATACATAGCAAATCCGGGAGGAACTCACTCGCCTTCTGTTGACATGGGCTTTGGCCTGGTAAGAACAAGATATGCCCTGCTAATCGATACCGATGTCATCTTCAAAAAGAATATCAGCGAGGCTTTTGACCTCTTCAGGAATTTCCAGCTTACTTTATTTGGGGAGATCCAAGGTGACCGGGGAGGCTTCTTGCTATATCCGAGGATTGCACCTTATTGCTGTTTTATCGATATGGACCGGGTGCGAAGCATGAAGATAAATTTTCATAGTGACGAAAGGATATCGAGAACAAATTCATCAGGTTTTTTCAAAAACTTGCCTATTAATAACGAACAAACAGACAAACAATATTATGATGTAGGGTCGGTTTTTTATGAGGACATTCAAAGGCATCACTTAAAGGCAATGGGATGGAAAGACATAAGCTCCTATGTTTTTCATGCTGAATCATTAAGCTGGGCGGTCCAGTCGGGGATCGATCTATATGTGAACATGGGAAAAGGCAGGCTTGATAACTTTTATAGTGTAGCAGTTCAGTACAAAGATGTTGATATTAGGGATTGTTTTGAGGGGGTTGTAAGTCACGAATCAATACTTTAAAATAGAAAGTATGCATTCATCGTTGCAAAGGTCCAAAAGAACATTAGTCAACGGTTCGTCAGATCTGATTATTCAACCAAAACTTACGGTCAATAATCCCGGCGATAAATATGAGCAGGAAGCGGATCTGATGGCAGACAATGTGATGAGTATATCAGGAATCAATTCCGTTCAACGTAAATGTGCTAAATGCGAAGAAGAAGAGGAGAAACAGGTGCAGCGAAAACCTATTTCACCAAGTTTTTCTCCACTGATTCACACAAAAAACGGTACTGGAACAACTACTGACTCTTCATCAACTGATAAAATCAGTTCATCAAAAAGTAGTGGGTATAACATGGATAAGGATATGCACTCATTCATGTCCAGCCGTTTTGGTTTTGATTTCAGTAAAGTAAAGATCCATTCAGACAATGGTGCCGCTCAGATGAACCGCGAATTAAATGCAAGAGCCTTTACAGTAGGCAATGATATTTATTTCAATCAGGGAGAGTATCAACCGCAAACTGCAAAAGGCAGGCATTTACTTGCACATGAGCTGACGCATACCTTGCAGCAACGAAAAAATACCGACGATGTTATCAGGAGAAAGTGTGATGTCGATTCTGCTTTAAAATATTATGGCACAGCAACTGCCGGGAAAAAGATTGATTATGCAGAATGGTTAGAAAAAATGAGAAAAATTGTAGGCCGATCTGATAAACTACTTTTTGAGGGCGCAAAAAACGCAGGTACAATAGGAAAAGAATTTGTGTTACTTGTTTGTAAGGGTCAGGACATGCTGAAGATTACTGAAGATGGCAAAATTGGAGGGGCAACACAAACAGCTTTTGAAACGTTTTCAACGGGCGGTGAAAAAGGAATAGATTATTCCAGGTTGTTTAAAGATAAAAAACTTGAAGTAGGTATAGCAATTGGAGATGAGTTTAAAGGGGAAGGTGATGCTATTGTCTCATTGTTAGAGACGGCGGGCAAAAAAGAAAAAAATTTTTCTTCAACCGACTTAAAGGATAGAAGAGTCGTAAAATTTACCAAAGCCTTTTCTGTACAGGGAGATAATACAGCTGCTCCTGTAGAAATTGATCTCGTTTTTGAAATAGTTGGTCCGGATAGCACAACCCCTAAAAAAACATTTACTGAATTTTTATCACAGAAGGAGATTGCCATTTATTCCGGTCATGCCCGCTATGGTACAGGTCCTGATTTCGACGATAAAAAAAGTGTAAAAGAGAATTTCATAATTGGTGTTAATTCTGCGCTGCACAAAGCAGGAAAATTAAAGGCCGGTTATGATGCTCACATGAATGAAATTTTAAAAGGACAAGCCAACGATTTGGAAGCGATGAGTAAGGGAGGAAAAATAGATCCCAATACATATCAGGTATGGTTCTTCAATGCCTGCAGCACTATTAATTATTTAGATGAGGTTCGCAATGGATTGGTAACCGATAAGGCGGGCAAAACAAAATCCAAAGCAAACCTCCGCTTTGTAGGAACAAATTATTCTATATACTCAAACGCTGTCAAGATAGTTGAGGCCATCGTCAATATGAAATCTATGGAAGAGATCATACGGATTATGAATGCCAATGAGCAGGAGTTGGTGAAAAGGCAAGGCGAAACCCCGAAAAAGAACTATTATTTTTCTAATTGATACTCCGGCTGTTATTGGTATAAAAAAAATAATCTCGTCCTTTGTACAGTCTTGGCTTTTGTGAACATTATAGTACTGGATGCCATGGAACAACAGGATATCATTACGATTGGGCAAATGAATATAGACCAGGTGGCTGCATGGAATACTTTGCAGGAAAACTGGAAAAAGGGAACATTTTACCCATTATTAAAAAAGCTCAATTATCAACAGGATTGTGTTCAGTGCGGGGATATTTACTTTATTGTGCGTTTTGCTATTGATAAGACTGGTAAGGTAGCAGAGCATCTTGTTGTTCGCGAAGAAATCGATTGTCGTAATAAAACAGCTGAACAGAATAATTACCTAAAAGATTCCCTCCTCCAAAGTTTCTACTCTCTCATTTTCCCGCCTGAGTTTCACAACGTAATAATTGAAATGCAGATCGGCCGGGTTACACGTTGTTGATCCTATCAGGTAATTTCTATAGGAAAAAAAATCTCCGCAGATTATTCTCCAGTTTTTTTTAAC
>DASYSW010000390.1:0-5640 GCA_036002905.1 Chitinophagaceae bacterium | reverse complement strand
GGTCAATGAAATAAAGCTATCAGAGAAAGGAGTTTACATTATTGATAAGAGCGATTGTCCCTCGGCATTAGTCGAATGCGGCTACCTAACGGATCCAAATGACCTTGCATTTGTAAAAAACGAAGCAGGCCAAATACAAATTGCAAAGAGCGTCTTACAATCTATAGAACAGTTTTTTTTGCAAAAGCACATGCCTGATTGGGAAAAAAGCAAGAGAACCGTTTCGGACACCACCTGGCCGGAAATAAAATTCAGCCGGAATACGACTACAGGAAAAATAGAAGGAAGCTATAATGGGAAAAAATTCAATAAAATGACTGACTACAACGGACAATTGGCTTTCTTTTTTGACGATGACTCATCAGCGATGATCATGATAGGCAAGGAACAGACAGAAGCTCTAAAGAAAAAATATGGAAAAAATTTGAATGAGTTAATGATAAGCGACACTGATAAACAAAAGGTGGAAGAAAAAGAACAACAAGAGTTGAAAGAAATGCTTGAGCAAAGGCAAATGGAATTCGAAAAGACGCTGACGGAACTCAAGATGTCAATGGAGCAAAAGCAATTGGAAGAAGAAAAAGAGCAATCCGAGTTAAAGCAAGAAATTGAGACGAAACAGTTGGAGATGGAAGGAGAACAACGGGAGTTTAAGAAAAGGCTGGATACTATGTCAGACAACGATAAGAAGGAAGCGATGAAAAAATTCAAAATATTAATGGACAATAAACAGCGTGAGACAGAAAAAATGCAGAAAGAATTTGAGCAAATGATGACCCTGAAACAATTGGAGGCTGATCGGAACGGTGACCAATTAAAGGAGATGATATTAATGAAGCAGAAAGAACAGGCACAGTTGGGAAAATCAAACAGGGATTTTCTCCTAAAACAACAAAAAGATCAAACGCAGTCGGGGAAGTCAAAAAAAGAGTATCTGCTCAAACAACAGAAAGGACAGGCTCAATTAGAACAAGCAAAGAAAGAGTTCTTGATGAAACAGCAAGAAGAGCAAAAACAGTTGGAAAAAGCAACAAAGGAATTTCTGCTCAAACAACAAAAGGAACAAGCACAATTGGAGAAAGCAACAAAAGAGTTCCTGGTCAAACAGCAAGCAGAGCAAACGCTGATAGACAACTCAACGAAAGAATACCTGCTTAAACAACAAAAAGAACAGGCACAACAGTCGGAAACACAAAAGGTGTTGGAAAAACAACTGGGAGAAAATAAACAAAAAGCCGACACTCAAAATTTCCCAACCATTTCCCGTACTGAGTTAAAAAATTGCACAGTGACTTCACTGTTAAAGCTTCCTCCCGAAACGAAGGTGATTGGGTTTACTTTTACAATGGATAATGATAAAGGCGAAATTGATGTGGCTGATAATAATGGAAACAGTTTCACCCCACGAACCATAAGCCTGATGCAAAATGCGATTGCAGGCAGATGGATAACAATTGACAAAATTCGAATTACCGAAAACGGGGCCGAAAAGAAAATACCGGCATTAATTTACCAGGTCACAAATTAGTAATGAAGCTCCGTCGTCTTCGTCTTAATCACCAGTTCTTTCTTAGTACTCTCCTCGACTCTGCCGATCACTTTTGCATCCACTCCAAGTTTTCTTGAAATGTCAATCAACTTCCCGGCATTTTTTTCATCTGCATAGATCTCCATACGTGTACCCATATTAAAGACCTGGTACATTTCCCGATCATCGGCATGGCTCGCTTGTTGTATTAATTGAAAAACCACAGGAGGGTCAAACAAATTGTCCTTTACAACTCTGAAATTACCCGGCATATATTTCATGCACTTGGTTTGTCCTCCCCCACTGCAATGAATTAATCCATGAACTGTATCAAAATGACCTTGTAATATTTCTTTTAACACTGGCGCAAATGTCCGCGTTGGAGAGAGCAGCAACTTGCCCACTCCTAATTGCTTATTGCCGACTGGTATCTCATCCGTCAGCGAATGTGATCCGATGTAAACGACTTCTTCATTCAAAGAGCTATCATACGATTCATGAAACGTTTCAGCATATTTTTTTTGTAGAATATCATGCCTTGCGCTGGTCAGTCCATTACTGCCAATGCCGCTATTATATTCGCCTTCATAATTTGATGTTCCAAAACCTGCCAATCCGATGATCACGTCACCGGCTTCTATTTTATCATTTGTAATCAATCGTTCTTTTGGCCACCTCGCCATCATGGTTCCGTTTACCGCGATAGTCCTTACAACATCCCCTACATCAGCCGTCTCACCACCGAGATAATGGATATTGACACCGAACTTTTTCATGTTGTCAAAAAACTCTTTGGTGCCTGTAATGATTGCTTCCAGTACTTCACCGGGAATTAATCCTTTGTTCCTGTCAATTGTCGAGGAAAAAAGAATGTTGTCATAGATCCCCGTGCAAAGCAGATCATCGAGGTTCATGACGATCGCATCCTGTGCAATCCCTTTCCACACTGTAATATCGCCGGTTTCCTTCCAGTATAGATAAGCAAGTATGCTTTTAGTTCCCGCGCCATCGGCGTGCATCACGTTCACCCAACGCTCATCGCCGGTCAGAACATCAGGATAGATCTTGCAAAAAGCGTTTGGATAAAGCCCTTTGTCCAGGCTTTTGATAGCGGCATGTACTTCTTCCTTTTGAGCTGAGACACCTCTACTAGAGTAGAGCCCCTCACGTTTACCCCCAACCCCTGAAGGGGGGATTTGTTTACTCTTTTTCTTTTTATCAGTCATCAATAAAAGCCGTTCTTTTAAAATTATTTGCTTGCAAAAGTAAGAGAAGGATCTTATGAACAAGTGAATTTTCGTAAACACCCCTTTAGAGGATGGGGGCTTATCTTTGCCCCTCATTATGAAAGTTTACAGGAACATTGAGCAATTACCCGCCTTTAGAAATGCAGTTATTACGATTGGCACATTTGACGGAGTTCACGAGGGGCATCGCAAGATCATTGTCCATTTGAAACAGGAAGCCGAAACCATCGGTGGCGAAACGGTTATTGTCACTTTTCATCCGCATCCGAGGAAAGTGGTCTCTTCCCCAATCCTTGGGATCCGGTTGATCAATACCCTTGATGAGAAGATCGAATTGCTGGCGGACGCAGGTATCGATCATCTTGTAATCATTCCATTCACAGAAGCTTTTGCTAACCAGTCGGCGGAAGGCTATATTCAGGATTTCCTCATGAAAAATTTCCGTCCACACACTATTATTATTGGTTACGATCACCGGTTTGGGAAAGATCGACTTGGAGATTACCGGCTCCTGGAAAAAATGGCACCTGTGTTTAATTATGTCTTAAAAGAGATCCCTAAACATGTTCTCGATGAGATTGCGATCAGTTCAACGAACATCCGTGAAGCAATCGTTCATAGTGATATTGAAACCGCAAATAAATTATTAGGATATGAGTTCTTCTTTCAAGGCATCGTTGTCGATGGAGATAAGCTCGGGAGAAAGTTAGGCTACCCAACGGCGAACTTAAAAATGACCGATGAAGAAAAGATCGTTTTGGGAAATGGAATCTACGCGGTATATGTTGAAATGGCGAGTGGAGAATGGCAAGAAGCAAGTGGGAAAAATGCAGGTTATTATGAATCCTACCCGCCGCTCACCACTCACCGCTCACCTTTTAAAGGCATGATGAGTATTGGCTTTCGGCCAACAGTGGATGGAAAAAAGAAAGTGATCGAAGTAAATATTTTTGATTTTGACAAAGAGATCTACGGTAAGATCATTCGAGTGTATGTGAAAAAATATCTGCGTCCTGAAACTAAATTCAACGACCTTGATGAACTCGTAAGGCAAATTGACCTGGACAAGATAGAAAGTCTTAAAGTCCTGTAGCAGGCTAGTGGTAATAGCCAGTGGTAAATAGTTAGTGGCTAGTCGGGTGCCCTTCTACGTTTTACATTTTACATTTACACTCTGTATTCTATATTCTATATATGCTACTACAATCATTGTGGTTTCTCTTCCCCATTTCCGGTCTGGTTTATTTTTTTAATACGCTTTTTTTACTGGCATAAAGTTTTCAGCAATCTTTTTGAAATCAATCTTTTTATAAGAAAAAAAATTATTATGAAAAAAAAAGCAATTATTTTTCTTGCGCTGCCTTTGTTTTTTGCATGCAACAACAGCAGTAATGATAGCGTACAAAAAGCCGACTCAGCCAATGAATCCAAATCGGATACGACTACTTCAATGAACACCACGGATACAACAAGTAAAATGTCAACCGGAACTATGTCAGTAGACAAATCAACTTCTGAGTTCATGACAAAAGTGGCTGATGTGGGAATGACTGAAGTAAAACTTGGTCAAATGGCGCAAGACAAAGGAATGAGCCAAAGAGTGAAGGATTTTGGAGCCATGATGGTGAAAGATCATACGGCCGCCGGTGATGAATTGAAGAGCATGGCAAGGCAAAAAAATGTAACGCTACCTGAAACAATGAGCAATGATCATCAAAAGAAAACTGATGATCTGAATAAAAAAACCGGGAAGGATTTTGATAAGGCCTATATGAAAGCAATGGTAGACGGTCATCAATCTACCGTTAATGATTTTGAAAAAGCATCAAAGGACACAAAGGATGCAGATGTAAAGGCCTGGGTTGATAAGACTTTGCCAACATTAAAGATGCACCTTGATTCGGCAAAGGCAATTCAAAAATCCCTGAGATAACATTTCAGACCAAAGAATAGACAGGCGCGTTTAAAATTTTATATATGTCCAGAGAAGTTGCCAGTGAGTTAAAAGTGCGGAGTGTTGCTTTCACACATGGTGGATATATTCCTCCGAGGTATACTTGCGAAGGGGAGAATGTAAACCCTCCGTTAGAGATCAGTGATCTTCCTGAAAATACAAAAACACTTGCGTTGATCGTAGAGGATCCTGACGCCCCGCGGGGGACTTATGATCATTGGATCGCCTGGAATATTCCACCCCATGAAGCCATTAGTGAGAATAGCAGACCCGGGATCCACGGAAAAAACAGCTTCGGCAATACAGGGTATGGTGGACCTTGTCCACCTTCCGGTTCCCACCGGTATTTTTTTAAGGTGTACGCGTTGGACAGTAATTTGAACATCCAGGAAGGTGCTGACAAAAAAGCCTTGCAGGAAGCAATGAAAGGTCATGTACTGGGGTCAGGCGAGTTGATGGGTCACTATCAAAAGCGGAAGTAATTGTTTGAAAGACCTACTATGAGTAGTAATGGTGAGATATCAAATTATCTCACCATTTTTATTGCACGTAAAATAGTGGACCATCCATGATCGTCGACGGCTCTGCCCGCTTCAACGAGACAAATTGCTAAAAAACATTCTTTTTGCCGTTCTCATTGATTGTTTGGAGAAGTAAGCTCGATTTTTTGAGGGCTTCAATAGTATGCCTGATCCCAGGGTGAAAAGCGATCATTTGACCTTCTTCCATGTCCACATCGCCATCAGCAGTAGTTACCCTGATCCGTCCGGCAAGTACCTGAACCTGGAATATGCCGTCAACCGAGTTATCCTTTATCGAGGCGTCCTTATGCAGGCAGGTGAGAACCGTAGTAAGGTTATCTGTTTTGAATATGGTGATCCCGTTCCTGTCATTCTTATCCCAGGACTCCT
>DASYSW010000389.1:0-3815 GCA_036002905.1 Chitinophagaceae bacterium | reverse complement strand
AGCTATGCTAACATCTTTTATTGAAGTCCGGAGTCCCTCTGTTATCGAATCGGCCGACCTTTATTTGATCCTTACATATTTGTCTTTCCCATCCAATTGACTACTACTCATCTCAAAAGATATGTCGTCTAAGAAATGTAAGGAAGCAGTGTATTTTATTTTACCAATTCCTATCCATTGTCCAATGTAAACAGACTCAGATTTTTTACTTGCCAGGTATCCCTTTATTTCACCCTCGATCCAATTCTTATTGAGGATTTCTTCTCCAAAATAGACAATCTTTAAAGTGTCATTATGATTATAAATCCCGATCTTATATTTTGGTGTCCCATTTTCAGAATAAGATAGTTGATAGATGCCTTCAATTGGTTTTTTTACCTTGCCTGAATCAAGATACTTTTCAAAATCTCTTTGTGAAATTATAAATGGTCCTTTCGGCAAAATTGATTTCTTTTTTTCGTCGTATTCTCTTGAAATGGGAAAATGGGACACACAAACTTTTCTGATAAGGTCTACATAGTCAGTCAGCACGTTAAAGGACAATTCAGTTTCGAAAGAATAGCGGGATTCATCACAGAATTTTATGGAAAGCGTAAATGAAAATTTCCCTGCTGGAAAACTACTTTTGACATCCCTGACCCGGTAGCCGACCAGGGCGTAATCACAAGCGGATGGATTACTAAGTTTCCTTAGCTGCTGCCTTGCTGCCCTTGTAACAAGCACTTCCATACCAAGATCGCTTTTAAGATAGCTGGTTATTCCCTGTAATATTTGAGCTTCTGTTGATTCAGAATTTTCAGCAAAGAAGTTTTCCTGCGCTTCGGTTAAATTGAACGTCGCATATTTTACCCCTGAAAGTTTATCCTTCAATGTGTCTAAAGTTTTTTTATCTAAGACATCTTTTTCTCTTTTGATATTCCCTTCGGGTTGCGTAAGACCTCTGTGACTCAAAAGGCAAGAAACCAGGATGGTGAGAATAAAGGACGATGCTCTTACTATATAAATGGTTTGTGATTCAAATTACCGATTTTCCTTCAGTCACTGTTATCTGGAGCTTCTAACTCTTTTTCGTTGTTGTTGGTCGTCCGACCAACAACTGCAAAATGTTCGATACTTTTATTCATGCCCCTTATCCCGATTGCATTTCTTATCTGACAATAAACTCAACTTGACGTCGAGATGAGGCGCTCCGTGACGCATTCCTGGGTCTTCCACACAAACCCCTTACATAATTTATTTTGAACACCCAGTCGGCATCGAGTGCACAACATAAACAAATCACACCGTCTTGCATGCTATTCGCTGCAAAGTGATCGAAGTAATGATGTTTGTAGATGCCGATTTCGGCGGAGGAAATATTCAGCCAAGGACAGTTACCGCATCGAAATCGGCTGCCTTTTTCTTTGCTCCTTTCTTTTGGACAAGCAAAAGAAAGGAGAGAAAGGTCCGCGACCAACAGCAACGGGGAGTATAATTTCTTCGTATCAGCCCGATACAGGGACGCCGATTTTTCCCCTGATTTTTTAATATCATGCTTTTTCCCTCGTCATTGCATCTCCATTTTCTTATTTTGAAAACGAATCCACTCCATGAAAAATAAAGTTATTGCCGCTATCCTGTCTGCCTTTGTTTCACTGATTATTTCTTGCTCGGCTGTTGACAACAACAAAGCTCCCGAAGAGTTGGCCGCAAAAAAAGTAGCTGTCCCCAGGAGCAAGAAAACTACTAAAGCATTTGTCGCTAAAAGGCCCTCAAACAAAAGCTTCCGTAAAGCACCTGCATTGGATAGCCGTGCCAGCGAGATCAGTAACTATGCAAGTCAACATGGATATTCGACCAAATATTGTTTCCTGGTTGATATGAGTATTCCAAGCGGTCGAAATCGTTTTTTTGTTTACGATCTTGAAGACAATTCCGTAGCCTGCTCAGGACTTGTAGCTCATGGATGCTGTAACGAGACCTTTATGTCCCATCCGAAATTTTCAAACTCGTCCAATAGCGGATGCAGTTCCCTCGGCAAATACAAGGTAGGTGCGTTCTATACTGGCAAGTATGGTGCGTCATACCGACTCTATGGACTGGATAATAGTAACTCCAATGCTTTCCAGAGAGGCGTGGTTATTCATGGCTATGACTGTGTGCCGGACAAAGAAATTTATCCGATGGTGCTTTGTAATAGCCTGGGATGCCCAATGGTCTCATACAACTTTTTTGACAGGCTTTCGCATATCATAAATCATTCAGAAAAACCAATCGTATTGTGGATCTACAGGTAAATCCAATGGGCACAACAGTGAAGTGGAAGGTGGCTTGCTTTATTTGGTTTTCATTGGATTCAGACCCTTAACCTTAGCAATGATTAAATAAAAAGGTTTTAAGGGTACCGATTAAATCTGTCACCAGATTTCTATGGGATCGTCGGTTGTTAGTTGTTTTATTGTTTTATCTCCCTCTTTTAGTTCAATCGTCGAATCTTTTAAACTATAAAGAGTTGGTTCGTTTCTGCTGACTATTTCCACAAAAAAAGATGGACATCTTTCCAGGAGGTCTTGCAGTTTTATTTTGTTTTCAAGAAACAAACAAAGGAGGAAAGGGGTTGTAGCAAAGTATATCGTTCCTTCCGGTTTATTGCAAACCGCAGCTATGAATACATTGTATTTGCTGTTCTCATATAATTCAAGATGAATAAGTGAATTACTGATCAATGTTCCTACAAGCTTCAATTCATCAGGCTTGTCAGTTCCCATTTCCTTTTCCTTTTCACAAAGCTACCTGCGTCCGGAAAGAATTTTTGAGTCAAATGACTCAAAATAGCTCAGCTTACTTTTTTTCTTATGCGTGTTAACGTTTCGCGACTCATGCCAAGGTACGAGGCGAGGTAGGAAATGGGGATGCGCTGGAGGTAACGGGGTTGATTTGTCAAAAGATAACGATATCGGTCTTCGGGTGAAAGTAATTTAAATGAATTGGCGTGATCTTCCTCTTTTAAATACAGGTCCTGGAAAAAACGAAATGCAAAAACAGAAAATGCGGAATCGCTTTCGAATACTGGTATGGTCTCCGTTTTAATGCCAAAATAAACTATGCAGTCTTCAATGGCTACAAGATAAAATTGGGAGGGTTCTTCTGTTTTAAAGCTTTCGAAGTTGGATGCTATGTCGTCTTCAAAATAAAATTTTACGTTGACTTCCCTGCCATTCTCAAGACTAAAGCCGCGAATACATCCTTTGAAAATAAAATAGAATTGCCTGCACACTTGCCCCTCTTTCAACAGCACTTCTCCCTTATTTATGTGTCTTTCATGGAGCACATTGGCGAAGCGCATGAAATCCATCTCGGGCAACTGTGTAAATGACCCGATTTTTTTTCGGAAGCGTTCCAATGCAAGAGGTATATCACTAATCTTCATGTCACACTAAAAACAAAATGGCAGATAAGAGTCTCTAAAATTAATTTATTTCACGGAGCAAGTTCCTTTTGTCCTCTGTTATCTGAAGTTTGTGGCAAAGCCAGAAAGTCAGAGTGAAACTGACTAATAGCCAAATAGAACGCCATCAGGAGCAATTCTTTGTTGTCAGAATAGTTCCTCTTCACTTTTTTTCTTGATAAAAAAAGTGACAAAAAAATAAGGCAAATCCGATTGCTCCGCCGGATTTGCCGCGCCAACGCACAACTTACTGAACTATCAGTCCTGCCATTGACGGTAAACAGTTGCTTTCTCCGAAGACGTTCGCTCACTCATTTTTTGTAAGCTGTTATTGATGTTCCGGCAAAATTTCAAAAATACATAGGGTGTACAACATAAACAATTCATA
>DASYSW010000388.1:0-11510 GCA_036002905.1 Chitinophagaceae bacterium | reverse complement strand
GCCGATGGGAAAATTTATAAATTGGTCACTGCAAAGTAACCGATCATCAGCCATGGCATAGATGGCAGACCATCAAATCGAGAAACAAACCTTCCGACACTATTTTATAACGCTTGAACAGATTGTCGTAGAAACCAGCCTGATATTATCGTACTTTTTATTGACAATACTTTTATTAACCAAAATAAAGAAGTATGAGAAAGTTACATGCTCTGGGAGTAGCAACACAATTGCTGCTAATCTCATTAATTTCTTTGACGGCGGTTAGCCAACCAATCACGACGCCGAGAACGCCAAGTCCCGCTGCTTCGGTGACCCAAACGATCGGTATTTCTACTGTTACGGTAAATTACTCGAGGCCTTCGGTGAAAGGTCGCGAAATATGGGGCAAGCTGGTGCCTTACGGATGGAATGTGCAAGGCTTTGGTGCTGGAAACTCTGCGCCGTGGCGTGCGGGAGCTAACGAAAATACCACCATCAAATTTTCACACGATGCAACGGTTGAGGGTAAACCAGTGCCCGCTGGTACTTACGGATTATTCTTTGTAATCAACCAGGATAATACGGGTGAACTGGTATTATCAAAAGATCATCAATCATGGGGAAGTTTCTGGTACGACCCGAGCAATGACTTATTCCGTACCAAAATACAGTTGCGCGAAACCGCCTTTACAGAAATGCTGACTTATGATTTTATCAATAGTACAAGAACCTCGTCAGAGCTTGTTTTGAATTGGGAGAAAAAACAATTTCCAGTAAAGATCGAATTTGATGTGGATAAGATCGTAATGGCAAATGCAACGCAAGAGTTAAAGAATACTACAGGATTTGGCTGGCAGGGATATGCAAGCGCGGCAAACTATGCAGTTCAAAGCAAAACGAATTACGACCAGGCATTGAAGTGGGCCGACCAGGCGGTCGCCATGAATAATTCCTTTGCCACTTTAAATGTGAAATCAAACGTGCTGAGAGCAATGGGCAAAACAGGGGAAGCAGACAAAATGATGAATGACGCCATAGCCAGCGCTAACGAAGTTGAATTGAACAATTATGGATATCAATTGATGAACAATGGTCAGATTGATAAAGCTATTGAGATATTAACGCTCAATACCAAACGGTTTCCTAAAAGTGCTAACTGCTTCGACAGTCTTGGCGAGGCGTATGTAAATAAGGGTGATTCAAAAAATGCGATCACTAATTTCAAAAAATCGCTGAGCATGAATCCTCCTGCAAACGTAAAAGCCAACTCTGAAAAGTTTCTGAAACAATTGGGTGCACTATAGGATTTTTCGACATGGCATCCCGGATACGGAAGTGATTTTTGTCAGAAATTGTCACAGGTTGGAAATTTTTTTGAGCCACATAAGACACATAAGGTACATAGTTGCACAAGGATCTATATAATCCCGATTGTTGTAATCTTATGTGTCTGATGTGGTTCAAACTGATACACTGCTTCATTTTATCTCCACGCCTCTTTCCCTAATCTACTTACCTTTAATCTCGTTCACACCACCAACTGTTACTTTTTTATTGAACCTTTCCATTTTTATTTAGGGTTATCAACATCATTGAATTTAAAATCAGTTATGGCATTACGAACCACTACTAATATCTCCGAAAGACTTTATTCGTTGGACGCGCTTCGCGGCTTTGATATGTTTTGGATCATGGGAGCTGAAGAAATTTTCCATGCTTTTTATCGGGTGACCGGGTCACCGTTTTGGGGGACTATTTCCACCGAGTTGACACACCCTGACTGGAATGGTTTTCATTTTTATGATCTCATTTTCCCGCTCTTTCTTTTTATCGCTGGCGTAGCTACTCCTTATTCTGTTGGTCGCGAATTGGAAAAAGGAAAAACCAGGCAACAGATGCTGTGGCGTGTTGTCAGGCGTGGACTGACCCTTGTGGTGCTGGGTATCATTTACAATAATGGACTGGAATTGAGACCTCTTTCTGAAATACGTTTTGGAAGTGTGCTGGGACGTATCGGGCTGGCGTATATGTTTGCTAATATTATCTATCTGTACTCGAAACAACTTGCACAGATCATTTGGTTTTTTGTTTTGATCATTGGTTACTGGCTATTGTTGAAGTTTACCTCTGCGCCCGGGTTCCCACGAGGCGATCTTACCATGCAGGGGAATTTTGCTTCCTATATCGATCGCTCGATGCTCCCGGGTCATTTGTATTTGACTATTCACGATCCTGAGGGGTTGATGTCAACTATTCCTGCTATTGCGACCGGGTTGCTGGGAATATTGACCGGCAGCTTTATAAAAAATTCCATTATCGATGCAACGAAGAAAGCATTGTGGATGTTTATCGCCGGTTTGATCTTTATAGCACTCGCACATCTCTGGGATCTCGATTTCCCGATAAACAAAAATCTCTGGACAAGCTCCTTTGTATTAAATGTAGGTGGTTATAGTTTGATCCTGCTGTCTGTTTTTTATTACCTGATTGACGTGAAGGGTTATAAAAAATGGGCGTTTTATTTTAAAGTGATCGGCATGAATTCGATTTTGATCTATATGTCCGGTCATTTTATTAACTGGGAATACACAACCAATGGCTTTTTCAAATGGCTGGGTCAATGGGTTGGGAACCCCTGGAACATCGTGGTAATGGCCATTTGCTATGTCATGATAAAATGGCTTTTCCTGTATTTCATGTACCGTAAAAAGATCTTTCTTCGCGTCTAATCTACTGTCTGAACATACATATTTCCGTTCGTAAAAAATTATTATACGAAATCCGGGTAGAATTATATTTGGTATTTGCATCCCTATTCTTCAACAAATAGTTTTTATGAAAAAAATGATCAGAAGGACACATCCATTCTTTTGGCTGGTGTGTTCTGTTGTTTTCTTTTTTTCCTGCAATCAAAAGGCGTCTGTGTCAGAAGGCAAATTGCTTGATCAGTCAGGAATGGATTCCACCGTTCGCCCGCAAGATGATTTCTTTCACTACGTGAACGGAGGATGGATAAAGAAGACAGAGATACCTGCGTCTGAAGCAACATGGGGGGCGGGTGCCATCCTGTATCAAAATACTACGCAAAATTTGAGAAATCTCATTGATTCATGTGCAAAACTGAATGCATCGAAAGGAACCAATGAGCAAAAGGTCGGGGACTTTTATGCAAGCGCGATGGATTCAGCAGGTATTGAGCAAAAAGGATTCTCTCCGCTCCAGGCAGACATGCAGCGTATCTCCTCGCTTCAATCACCAAGGGATATTTTACACGAAGTGGCATTGGAATACAATCTTGGCATTGGAGCGCTTCTGAATTTTTATGCCAACCAGGACGATAAAAACAGTGAGCAGGTCGTGGCACATTTTGACCAGGGCGGTCTTGGGCTGCCGAACAAAGATTATTATACAAAAAAAGATTCTGCAACGGTAAAGATTCGTGACGCCTATCTCAATTACATCTCAAAGATTCTGATTTTGTCAGGTGATAGTGCTACCTCAAAGCAGGTGGCAGCATCGGTGATGAAAATTGAAAACGCATTGGCAATGGCGTCAAAAACTCCCGTTGAACTGAGAGACCCGGAGGCAAATTATCATAAGATAAGTATTGCAGAGCTTGAAAATAAAGCGCCAAATCTTGGTTGGAGAGAATTATTAGAACAGCTTGGTGTAAAACAAGACACGGTACTTATGGGTCAACCTGGATTTTACACGGCCTTAAGCGACATGCTGCTATCCGTACCAGTGGCTGATTGGAAAAATTATTTGAAATTCCACTTTATCGACAACTATGCTCCTTATCTCGATAGCCGTTTTGTGAATGCAAATTTTGAAATGAACAAATTACTTTCAGGACAAAAGGAATTACAACCCCGGTGGAAACGAATGACTGCACTTACCGACGCCCAACTCGGTGATGCATTGGGGCAGCTGTACGTAAGAAAGTATTTTCCTCCTGAAGCAAAGCAAAGAATTCTTGAACTGGTCAATAATCTGCAAGCAACTTATAAGGAAAGGATCGAAAGACTTTCCTGGATGAGCGATTCAACCAAGCAAAAGGCATTATTAAAATTAAATGCCATTGCAAAAAAGATAGGTTATCCTGACAAATGGAAAGACTATTCATCGGTGGAAATAACGAAAGACGATCTCATTCAGAATCTAAAGAACACCGGGCATTTCACATACAGGTATAACGTCAACAAAATAGGAAAACCTGTAGATCGTTCCGAATGGTTTATGACGCCACCTACCATTGATGCCTATTATAATCCTTACGCAAACGACATAAATTTTCCGGCAGGCATTCTTCAACCACCATTCTTTTATGCAAATGGTGACGATGCTTTGAATTACGGAGCGATTGGTGTGGTGATCGGTCATGAAATAACTCATGGTTTTGATGACCAGGGAAGGCAATATGACGCAAGAGGAAATTTGAGAAGTTGGTGGCTGCCCGCGGACTCTGCCAACTTTCGAAAAAGAGCAGATCTCGTGGTACAGCAGTACAATCAATCGCTGGTTATCGATACACTTCACATAAACGGGGAGTTGACACAGGGAGAAAATATTGCAGATATCGGTGGAGTTGCAATTGCTTTCCAGGCTTTCAAAAAAACGGACGAAGGAAAGTCAACGGAAAAGATCGATGGGCTCACTCCTGACCAGCGCTTCTTCATTGCTTATGCAGAAATCTGGAGAAGCAAATGGAGGCCGGAACTTGAGCGAAGACTTGTAATGACAAATCCTCATTCAACGCCAAAATACAGGGTCAATAACCCGATTTCGAACAATCCCGCTTTTTACGAGGCCTTCAATGTAAAACCAGGAGATAAAATGTACAGGCCGGATAGTTTGCGTGCGGAGGTTTGGTAAATTCCATTCACCGCTGAGTTTCGCGAAAGACTTTGAGCGCAGGCCACGGACTCACCGGATGTCTTTTATGGTTTTATCGATGAATCCACCGTTAATACCGGTGAGACTTATCGGGGAAGGTGATATTTTTAAAACTGCAGGCTCCTGGAAACCGAGTTAATAATAAAACAGACCCATTTTATCCATTCTTTGAAGTACATACTGGCTAAATTATTCTTAATTAAAAATTGGTTTCATCAGCGCTGGGGCCATAGCTGCCCGGGATCGGTACATTCAATAACCGCAGGTAAACGCCAAGCTGTGCCCGATGATGAATTTGCTGGCTAAGCGACATGCGGATGACCTCGATCTTTGGATCTGAAGAGTAAATGGTATCACCATTTCTCAGAGTCCACGGCTTACTTAATAATTTCTCGTTTTCCTGCACGAGTGTCGAGAGACCATCATTATATCTTTTTTCGAAGTAAGCCATCAGGTCTTCATGAGAATTTATTGATCGCTGCTCATAAGGTTTTGCAAAATCGATCTCATCGGTCGTAAAAGTCATATGGATCCAGCCTGGAAGGTCGGCGATGTGCGTCGCCAGCCTTTTCATATCCATGCTTTTTGAATGTGGCTGGTAGCCGAACTGGTCCTGGGGAACCCGGGAAAGCATCTTACGCGTGGTGGTCCCTTCTTCTATAAACTGTTTCCGGAAATAATCAATGAATGTCATAGTTGTTGTTTTTATATCACAAAACAACAACCGGCCAGTGACAGCCCTATGTCAGCAGTTCCTGGGTTTGTTCGATTTTTTTCAAAATATTTTCGGCGATGCCGGCTACGTATGCGTTTAGCTCGGCAGGTTTGACAATTTTTGCATGGTCGCCGAAGAGCATATACCATCTGGCAAAACCCGTCAACGAGCCCGTTAAAAAATGAACACGAACGTGATCTCCAAGGTTTTCCTGCTTGACAAACCCATTATAATACTTCTGCTCGCCCAGGTATTTGACTACGTCGGATTCTACGTCGATCACAACTTCGACCACCTGTCTTTCTGCTGACGTCTGGTTGATAAAACTCTGCAGCGGGGGATGAGTCTTGGAGATCGTCTCGTCAGTAAGGGTGAGTGTATCGATTTTGTCCGTGCGGAAATTCCGGTAATCATTTCTTAACTGGCAAAATGCAACCAGGTACCAGTGACTTCCCATGTAGTAAACACCAACTGGCTCTACCTTGCGCTGAGTGGTTTCATTCTTTTCAATCGAAAAATATTTTATTTCTATTACAGAAGACGTGCCGATGGCTTTTAATATGGATTGAAGGTGTAATTCTGCTGGTGGCCGATAGACTATAGCAGGATGACCCATTACCATGACATGCTCTTCGATTTCCTCGATATGATCTTTTTCCGTGAGCCTTAATACTGCCTTGATCTTATCAAGTGCAGACTCATAGTGTTTTGAGATGCTGGCGTCAGTTTTTGATTGGACCAATTTGGCAGCTGTGAGTAATGCGGACGCTTCGTCCTGGTTAAACATTACGGGGGGCAACTTATAACCTTCCATCAACTTGTAACCTGTGCCTGCCTCACCAATGACAGGAACACCGGCTTCTTCTAAGGCACGAACATCACGATAGACTGTGCGAAGGCTGATGGAAAATTTCTCCGCAATGTCCTGGGCTTTCACTAATCGTCGCGATTGAAGTTGAATTAGTATAGCGGCTAAACGATCGATTCGGTTCATACAGAATAAAGGTAATTATAAATATTGCGCAGCATGAAGTCCGAAGAATTTGACTGTTGAATTCACCACAGAGATAGGTACATAGCAACACATAGATTGTATTCAAAAACTATGCGACCCTATGTTTCTATGTGACTATGTGGTGAAACAAACTATTCAATAAATTTTTGCAGTTCGATTGTACTATGGTGAATGTTGTGGTGGATTAATTCATGCCTGATGTTTGCAATCACTTTTAGTTTTTCATCAAAGGTTAGTTGTTCATCAATCGCTACATGCGCTGTCAATGCATTTTCTGTTGTACTCAGGGGCCATACATGTACATGACCCACTTGTGTAACATAATCTATCTGCAAAATTATTTTCTTGATATCTTCCAGTTCAATGCCCGAAGGGACCGCATCGATGGTCATTTTAAAACTGTCCCTCAATAAACCCCAGGCGCTGATGAGGATGATGATCATGATAATGATCCCTGTAACTGCATCCAGCCAGTACCAGCCGGTGTAAACGATTATTATTCCTGTTACAACTACCCCCAGCGATATGAATGCGTCCGCAAAAAGATGCAGGTAAGCACTTTTTGCATTTAATTCCTTTTTCCTGTTGCCATAAAACAAAAACGCTGTGATGCTATTTATGACAATTCCCAGGGCCGCTATCCACGCAATGACGCCGCCCTGCACTTTTTCAGGTTTTAATAACCTTGTAAATGATTCAACTCCCAGGATACCAATGGCGATAAATAATATCACTGCATTAGCCAGGGCAGCTAACACAGTTGTCTTCTTAAATCCATACGTATAAACAGGACTTGATTTTCTTGTCGCCATTTTAAATGCAAGCAACGATAAGAACAGGCTGGCCACGTCGCTCAAGTTGTGCCCTGCGTCTGTCAGCAACGACATTGAATTAAAGATCAGTCCACCGATTATCTCTGCGATCACAAATGCCATGTTAAGATAAATCCCGACAATAAATGCTCTCCGGTTACTGTCCTGGAAATCCAGGCCGTGTGAATGTGAATGAGAATGATGATCGTGATCGTGAGACATGATTGCAAATTAAACCTATGTCTTCAATTGGTTTTGAAATTGGAAGGGCAATATTGTAAAAAACCTTAGTGATTTCCGTATTTGAAACTTGGCTGCATGAATGCCTGCAGTAACTTTATTCTGCGGCTCGGGTAAAATTTGTATTTTTCCGCGCCATCGGCCATAGCCCAGGCCTGAGTTCAAGTATCTGCGTAAAACCATACCAATGAAAAAAAACCTGTTTGCCTGTTTTATTTTTCTTACATCAGGCCTTCTTTCTCTTACATCTTTTGCCCAGGAAACAAAACGTGACAGTGTTAAAGTGGGTATCTATATTACAAGTATTCATGATATTGACTTCAAACAAAAGGAATTTGCGGTCAATTTATGGTTGTGGTTAAAGTATAAGAACAAGGATTTTGATTTTCAGCAAAATCTCGAAGTTCCCATGGCAAAGGAAGTTTCCAAATCATTTGCCACCATGGATACTTCAGGAGGAGAAGTATACCTGTTGATGAAACTCCAATGCGTGATGAAAGACTCATGGCGGATCGCCAACTTTCCCTTTGACAGGCAGAATTTGCGTTTTTCGATTGAGAACTCACAGTATGATTCGCGTTCCCTTGTTTTTGTTGCCGATACTGTCGGCGCACATTATGATCGCCGGTTTACATTGAGTGGATGGAGAGTTGATAGTTGTTTGTTAATGACCGGGACCAAGATATACGAGACTGGTTTTGGCGATGAGACATTAGCAAAACCCCGTACGGAATACAGCAATTTCAGGGTGAGACTGGTGATAAGGCGTGATGCCAGCGGTTTGTTTTGGAAAATGTTTACAGGAATGTATATCGCATTTCTTATCGCTTATGTGTGCTTTTATATTCACCCCGACGGTATTGACTCCCGTTTTGGATTAAGCGTTGGTTCTTTGTTTGCGGTGATCGGTAATAAATATATCATCGATTCATCTTTGCCCGAATCAACTTCGTTTACACTGGTTGATACACTCCACGGCCTGACATTGCTGTTTATCTTATGTACCATTGCCGCTACCGCCTACTCATTGACGATGGTAAAAAAAGGCAAACAAGTAAAGAGGTTTGACATGATCATTGCGCAGGTGTTGCTGGCGTCCTACGCGATCGCAAATATCTACTTTATTGCGAGTGCAAGCGGGAAATAGTCGGAGTTCGCAGCTAGTAGTCATCAGTCGTTTGGTCATTAAGTCATTTGGTGATTGGGTGTGTCGAGTGATTGAGTGATTGATTCGGCCAGCATCATTACTCACGGCCACGATTGACGACTCACGATCCCACTCCCTACTTCACTCCCTTATCAGGATTCCATGAACCTTGCAGTTTCCGGATGTAGATGATCTGTCCTGTGTGATAAGCATTGTGAGTACCGATATGTGCAAGATTAGAATACCATGACTGCAATTTCGCATCATCGCTTTCTTCTACTGCCTTTTCAATGGCTGATAACACACTGTCGAGTTTTTGCACCGTTGCTTTCCAGTTTGTACTGTTGAAACTATTAAAGGTTTCATCATTATTGCCATCAAATTTCGGTTGTGGCAGTTTTTTAAAATTGTAAAGCTGCTGCAGATTCCAGAAAATGAGATGACTCGCGAGTTGTCCAATGGAATGATTTCCGCTTCCGTCAGTCCATTTGGCTTGTTCGGGTGTTACGTCCTCCAATGCAATATTTACCGGCACAAACCAGTCCTTTACATTATGTGTAGTGCGTAGTTGTTCCAGTAATATACTTTTCAAGGTCGGAGCTTTTTTGTCCTGCGCATGAAGAGTACCTGGAGCAAGGAACATTAAAAAAATTATAAGCTTTCTCATAAACGCTGTTTTAAAAAGGTGATTAAGGAAGACACTAAAGTTAATTATCTACGTCTTTGATCGCTGGCCGTTTATCATTGATATCCCGGTGCTCATACTGTAATTTGAACTTTGAAAGGTCGGGTTTGTGCGGACGGCTCCTTTGTAATTCATAGTTATAAATGGTTTGACCCAGTTGGTACATAAAAGGATAACCGATCGAATCATAATCGTATTTATCGTCGTTCAAAATCCCATCGCTGTTGACGTATACAGTTGTCGTTAGCATGAATTCAATGTCATTCCTGAAATCAACCACGTATGAGATATCGGTGAGAAATCCATAGGCCCAACCTACTTTATTAAAAACACGAACTTGTTCCGGCATTTGATGAGATCCGTATTTGAAGTAGAATTTGACGAAACTGTCATAAAATTTACTGGTGTCATACTTCGGGTAGTTTGTTTCAGACGGATATTGGGAGAGGTATTGATACAGGAACCGATAGTCATCTTCTGAAAGGTCAAATCGTTGTTTCCTGGGGACTGATGAGGAAAACAACACCGACTGTAAGATTTGTTGATAGTCTTTTACAGAAACACTGTTGGCATAAGTGAAATCAATGGGTTCATTAACAAGGCTGTCATTCCGGTCATAATGTGCCTTGCCGATCTTAACAGGGGATGGAAAATAAAAGGAATCCGGATTGGAAGCCGGAGGTTGCAGGTAAATGAGATTACCGTCATCCCGAATAAACCGAATTTGGTTGGTGTGCCGGTTTTGATCGGAGGTGAAACCCATGAATTGCCGTGTAATACGCACGTCTTTATAACCTTTATCATGTAAGGAACGATTAATTTCCTGCTGGCCTACAAATTGATACATGCGGTTATAAGCGTCATTGTCGCTGACTAAAAAAGCTTTCCGGATAAATTGTGCAATGGACGGGAGTTTATTTTGTGAACTCGTGTCTGCGAGTAAACGAACCTGTTTTTCATAGCTGCTATCAAACTGCATGGGTGTAGATTTATTTACTCCTTTGACCTGCATTTTATTTAGTTTCTCCAATGACAGGAAGGCAAGCGGCATCTTTACAGTGGAAGCAGGATTAAAATAAAAATCAGGATCGTAGTTAAAATAGTAGTTTTTAAAAGTTGGCTTATTGTGTTTGTTGCGGTCGATCTGTGTATAAACTACCTGGAGCCTGTATGTTTCAGGGTCCTTCAAGACCTGTTGAAAGACCGGATCCAGGTTCTTTTCAAGAATATTTTTCAACAGAGTATCTGTGGTTCGCTGAGCGAGTGCAGTCAGGTGAAATGTTAAAAGAAGAACAAAATAAAGGCAGCGCATGGATTGAAGATACATTATCCTGCATCGAAAACAAATTATAGACATTGGTGTGTCTCAGTTTAATCTTTTACCACGGAGTCACGGAGAAAAATGCAGAGTGACGCAGAGAGAGACTCTCTGTGCTGCTTTGTGAACTCTGTGCCTCCGTGGTTTAAACGGTACTTCGAGAAGCTCAACCCGTGGCACGTTAATGTCGGATGGAAAAATTGCTGGCATAATTTTATATACATTCAGTGCAGTACTTTATAAAAACGGAAATTGCATGGAAACACGTGAATTAGAAAAAGCGGCAACTATTGTAGGAATGCTATTGTTAGTCATAACCTTTCTTATGGGAATATTGGATACACTTTAGGCACGTTCACGATATTGTTCGTTTCGGTTAGCGCTGACTTACTCAACCCTGATTCAATAAAAAAGCTCATGATAAAACCATGAGCTTTTTTCTGAAGTATTAATTCAACCTATTTTTCTACCGTCTTTTGCTTAATGATATTTCCATTATCATCAATGAGCACCTTCGCTTTAGCATCTCCATTCTTCAACTGAATTTCATAGGCCATCTTGTCCTTTTGCATTTCCCTGTTCACTGTTGAAATAGTATAACCAGGAAATTTGTCATTAATCACCGTGTTTACTGCCGGCGGTAAAGATTTATAATCGCTCACTCCATATGCGGTTCCGATCCAATCGCCATTAGCAGCGT
>DASYSW010000387.1:0-6713 GCA_036002905.1 Chitinophagaceae bacterium | reverse complement strand
CATTCCTCATATCCGGGATGCAGATCTTATCTATCATGAAACCACATACCTGGATGCTTTACAACAAAGAGCCGCTGATCGATTTCATAGCACGACGAAACAAGCCGCATTGATCGCTAAAAAAGCGAACGTTAAAAAATTATTGATTGGTCATTTCAGCAGCAAGTACGATACACTTGAAGAATTTGAAACCGAGGCAAGAGAAGTGTTTTTGAATACTGAATTGGCGTTGGAGGGAGTTACTTACAAGGTCTAAGTTCACGAGTTCACAAGTTCCAAAGCTCACAATGTTTATAACCCTGGAACTTTTGGAACTCTGAAACTTTTGAAACTCATTTCTCCATCAACCACAAATAAAAAAGCGGAAACTCTTCTTTCCAAACCCATTCCGAATGTTTTCCGTCAGCCCGCACAACACAAACCATTCTGGACTTTGAAATCTTTCGCATCTCCGAAAAAGCTTTCTCTGTATCGGGCTGCATCGTTTCCCCTTCCTGTGCACCACAATAAAAATAAATTTTTGAATTGACCCTTGCGCCCTTCGCCTTTATATCATCAAATATCCTCGGCCCGATCCAGAATGCCGGGGAGAAAACGCCTGCGCCACCAAACACCTTTGGATATTTTAAAACCGCATACATAGAGATCAGGCCACCCATGGAACTACCGGCAACAAAAGTGTTTTTCTTGTCTTTTTGCGTGCGGTAAGTTTTGTCAACAAAAGGTTTCAATGTCTTTGCTAAAAAATCTACATATTTGTCTCCTTCACCCTTTCCATATTTCTCCATATCGTAAGGACAATATTCATTTATCCTTTTATCGCCGCCATGATCAACTGCCACTACGATCATTTCACCCGAATGGCTACCTATGGAATCCAACGTTTCATCAACGCTCCACTCGCCTGCAAAGGAAGTGAGGTCGTCAAAAACATTCTGCCCATCGTGCATATACAAAACCGGGTAACGTTTATTAGATGTTGCATAGTCTGGTGGCAAGGAGATCCAGACCCGTCTCGTCCTGTTTAATTGTGGAATGAAAAATGCCGTATCCACAATGTGAACATTTTTACCAGCTGTACTAATCCTTGGTTTTTTTTCAATATTATCAGCCCACTCTTCGACCATCAAATCAATTGTTGTATCTGATGAAAGTTTAAAAAATCGATTCTGAATACCTGCTCCCCCTTTTTTGCATTCAACTTTATCCCATCCTCCCCTTGTCACCTTATATTCATACATTCCATCAGCAAGTTTAATTCCCAAAGAATAATTCCCGCTTTCATTTTTTTGAAAACGAAAATCCTTATTCTGCGGGTTCCATCCATTGAACGAGCCGGCGACAAATAAATTACTATCGTTTGAATTTTTTAAAGGAAACGAGGAAATGATAAATGTCACCGAATGTTGTGAATACGATATTAAAACGGCGACAAGAGCCGACAGCAAGAAAATCGGGTGCTTGAGCATCAAAGTGATATTAGATCCCCTGCATTAATCCTTTGATCTTACCCAGATGCTTTTCGCTCACTGGCCATACAGGCAAACGGCCCGCATTGCTGCATAAACCCATTTCGGATAGATACGCCTTTACGCCACCGGGGCTACCCTCTGCAAACATAGAATTAATGATGTCGGTATATTTATAATGAAGAGCAAGTGCCTCATTGAACTTCCCGCAAAGGCAACGACGAACCATTTCAGAAAAATCCTTTGGATAAGCGTTGGCAACGACCGAGATCACTCCATCAGCACCGCATGCGATCATCGGTAACGTGATGAGATCATCCCCGCTAATCACTAAAAAATCTTTTGGCTTGTTTTTTATGATCTGCATGATCTGATTAAAGTCACCACTCGCCTCTTTTGTCCCGAAAATATTTTTGCATTCACTGGCAATTCGGAGTTGTGTTTCGGCCGTTACATTTTGTCCGGTGCGACTGGGCACATTATACAGAAGTATGGGCAATGGACTATGAGCATTCAGCATTTTATAATGCTGGAAAATCCCTTCCTGGTTGGGTTTATTGTATGATGGAGAAACTGAAAGGATCGCATCATACCCTTTCAGGTCGAAACTTCTAAAATCATGAAGCACCTGGCCGGTATCATTTCCTCCAATACCTGCCACCAGTGGTACACGACCAGCGGCAATTTCGTTTACAAAAGAAAAAACCTGTTGCTTTTCTTCGCCATGGATCGTTGGACTTTCACCCGTGGTTCCCAGAACCACTAAATACTCAACTTTACCATCGATCCAAAAATTAATCAGATTTCGAAAACTATCCCAATCGATCGTGCCATCTGCATTGAATGGAGTGACGATCGCAATGCCAGTACCTCTGAATTTTTCTTTTAAAGACATTCTTACTAGAGAATAATTAAGAATTAATAATTAATACAAGCAAGATGTTAATCACCAACTAAATAACTTCTTCCCAAAAGCCCATGGTGCCAAACTTTTCAATCCTTCGTTTGACCCTTTCTTCCGGTGAGAACTGCTTAAGGTCTTCTATGACCGGCAACAAAAACGATTTCAATATCTGCGCAGCCTGGTTATAATCCCAATGAGCACCTCCATCGGGCTCTTCAATGATCCCATCAATCAATCGAAACCCCAGCATCTTTTCTGCAGTTAATCTCAGTTGTTCGGCTGCAACCTCTTTCATTTCCCAACTTCGCCATAAAATTGAAGAACAACTTTCGGGGCTAATAACAGTGTACCAGGTGTTTTCCATCATGTACACGCGATCTCCAACACCAATTCCCAATGCACCTCCACTTGCTCCTTCGCCAATAATGACGCAGATCATGGGAACTTTTAGGCGGATCATCTCGTAAATATTCCTGGCTATTGCTTCGCCCTGCCCGCGCTCCTCTGCCTCCAATCCCGGATACGCCCCCGGTGTGTCGATCAGGGTTATGATAGGTTTATTAAACTTCTCAGCCAGCTTCATCAATCGCAAAGCCTTCCTGTAACCTTCAGGATTCGCCATTCCAAAATTGCGCATCTGCCTCGTCTTTGTATTGATGCCTTTTTGCTGACCAATGATCATTACTGTTTGTCCATCCAGTGAAGCAAAGCCACCAACCATTGCTTTGTCATCTCTTACGTTACGATCACCGTAAAGTTCCACAAAGTTTGTGGTCATCTTTTCGATATACTTAAGTGTGTACGGCCGGTCGGGGTGCCGGCTCAGTTGGACCTTTTGCCAGCTGGTAAGATTTTTTGTGATCTCTTTTCGTTTTTCAAGAATACTGTCTTCCAATTTTTGGATGACATCACTCGTATCCACCTTTGTTTTTTCGGCGGTATGCTTCAGTTTCTCCACTTCATCAATCAGGTCCTTGATCGGTTTTTCAAAATCAAGAAATTGTCTGTTTGCGTTTGAAGGCATAGTTTTTCTTACAGATGAGCGGTAAAATTAGGGATATTGAGATAAATGATATGCCGCCGCCGATTATATCCGGAAGAAACCACAACTGTGTAAGAAATATTTTATGAAAGCGCTGAAGCTTGTGAGATCAAGTTGTGTACTTTTTTTTGAGTGCGCCAGTAAACGTCTTCCATGAAGCGATGAGCAAATTCTCCATTTCGTCCAATGCTCAACAGGTTATCGATATGAGTTGTTCTTTCAAATTCCTGGCGTTCCTTCTCATATTCATTGAGAAAAACAGGATAAGCGATCGGTGTTCGCAAAACCGCACTGCCCAAAAATTTCTGTTTCGCATTCGGAATTATCGACTTAAGATGTTCCAGGCATAACGCCGATAATTTCTCCTCATCCATTGTCCAGAATTCATCATCCTTTTGACACCCAATATCAATAGTAATGATCGACTTGCCCTCAGGAGCAAGCCAGGGCATAGAACGAGTAACATCAGTGAGACGGAAAAAAGGAAACTCTTTTTCAGGAAACCACAAAACCGTATCAGGCAAAAGCCCGCGCCCATGAAATTTCATATTGACAAAAATCATGGGCCTGAAACGAAAGCGCGATATTCCCTGCAAAACATTTGTTCCTTTTACCAATTTCCCCAGAATATTTGCAGGTGCAGTGCTGATCGCTGCCGAGACCTCATGTAACTTGCCATCGGCACGAACCGCTACCACTTTTTCATTTTCAACCAGGATCTCTTCCACCGGCGACTGCAGTTTTATTGAGTCTTCTATACCTTCAGCGAGTTTCGTGCACAATGTCGATACTCCATGGTTGGGATACACGTGCCAAACAGATGGTTTTTCGGGCATTTCGCGATTGTAGCCGCATGCCACCGCACGATGTGTAATGAAACTTGCCGCCTTTAAATAGAAGGTTTTGAAGATGCTGGTCGGTAAACTTTCTCCCTGGGCAGGTGAAAGAAGTTCAGACGGAACTCCCGACCAGGCTTCAATTAAAGGAAGTGCAATTTCCCTCGCGAAAGAAGTGCCGTAACGGTTGCTAAACCATTCTGCCGCCGAACCGGGCCGTTGTTCATTATTAAGCGATTTGATTCTTGTCTTCACAAAGCTGGCGGACATTCGCGGAATTCGAACCAGTCCAAACGGGTAGCTATAGCTTCGGCCTTTTAACCAAACTGTTTCGCCATAATGTTTTACCAGGCGACATTCGGAACTTACGCCAACCGCATCGGCAAGGCGATTTGTGACGAAATGTGCGCCAAAATCATAAGTGAAGCCGTCCTTATCCGTGAAACTTGAGGCCAGGCCTGCGATTTTATTTCCGGACTCAAAAAGTACGAATGGAGTATTCTCCCTTCTCAAATAGTTTGCAGCAGTAAGGCCTGCCATGCCAGCGCCTAGAATCGCAATTGGTTTCTTTGTTTTCATACTTAATTTTTAGCCCTCACACCCCTTCTATATCCACAAGCTATGCCGCATTGTGTAAGTCTAAAAGCAGGGATTCATATCTCATTGTGCATTAGATCATGAGTAAATCAAAAGCAGAATGGACAATGTGAATAAAGCTACTATTAATTTTTCCCATTTAGGTCAGCTTTTCACCATATCGAGTAGGAATTTTTCAACACCTGCCACAAGATTTTACAATATCGGGCAAATGCTGCTCGCAGTACAAAACCAGATCAAGTTGCTGAAATAGATACTAGGAAAAATCAATTGATTTACTTACCTTAGTTACATTGTTTTTAATTTTTATGTCTGGCACTTGGTTTGCTGCCGTTATTTCTGTTGCGACTTATATCTGAAAGACAACAATTCAAAAAATCGATTCCTGAAAAGCAAACGATAAATCAAAGACTTATAATTTGATTTAGATAATCCTTTCCCCCGGATGGTTAGTTGCTTGTCGTGTTGCAGATTCTGTTAAGCTTGGTTGGTACAACTTCTCCGTCTTACTACCTCAACCCATTTTGTTTAGTCCTTCCCGTTGAAATGCATAGGCAATTTCTCTTAAGACGTATTTATAAACTCAAACAGGTTTTTTATGAAAAGGATCTTTACTTTTTTATTGTCGCTTTTTCTTTTGTCGCTCGGAAAGGTATTTTCACAAGACTGCGTGGTGCTTGGCTGCTCCGCCGCACATACCAACCAGGTTGCTAACGTCGGCGCCTTAACAGACCAGGCGCTTCCGTTTGTAAACGGTTGCTTTCCCCTCGGTTCTACATACCGGCAAATCGTTTGGCAATTTTTTAAATCAAACGGCGGCAACTATAAACAATTATTCACCCCGACAAATGGGGGAGATCCCCTTAATATTAACTGGGTGCTGTTTGACATGGGCAACACTCCACCTACGACAAATGCGACTTGTGGTGATGTGGCTACAAATGTCGGCAGTTGGACGGCAATTGACTGTGGTTCCCTTTTACTTCCCGGCACCCCGCAGGGGCCTGGTGATGTGAATCATTCAACAGGCGTAGGAACCAATGCGGGCGACTACTATGCGATTGCCGTGGTAATTACTCAGAGCGCACAGGCAAGTTATTCTTTCGATATTGGCACCCCCACACTTAACCTTGGAACGAGTGACGATCCGTTGACAGCTGCCAGTTGTGATATAGTTCTGCCTGTCAAACTATCTTCATTTGGCGCCAGGGTAAGCAATTGCGCTACCAGTTTGAACTGGACATCGGAAATTGAGACCGGCTTTAAAAATTATGAAGTGGAATACAGTAGCAGTGGCTCAAATTTTAAAACAATTGCTGTTATACCAGCAGGTGACATTACCGGCGGTCCACAAAAATATTCTTATACAGATCCCACCCCAAGGCAAGGAAATGTCTACTACAGGTTAAAAATGGTCGATGCTGATGGCAAGTTCGATTACAGTAAGATCGTTGTGATGAAGATTAGCTGTAACCAAAGCCAATTAACTGTTTACCCCAACCCGGTGATAGACATTCTAAATGTAAACATCACAACACCCCAGGATGAAACAACGACCGGAAAGCTGTTTGACAGCGAGGGAAGATTGGTTTACAGCCATACGTTGGTTAGCGGAACAAATACCATCAACATGCGAAATCTCCCCGGCGGCATTTACCATTTACAATTAATTAGTAACAGCCAGGTGCAGCACATAAAGATCATTAAATAGAAGATCTCTTTCGATAATAAATAATAAAGCCATTTGAATTTCGGTTCAAATGGCTTTACTTCATTTAGACAGTAAGCTTATTTCTGATTCGTGTTGAACCGCATTTGAATCTTCACGGTTTTTTGCATGATGTATGCGATCCATAATAATACCA
>DASYSW010000386.1:0-2787 GCA_036002905.1 Chitinophagaceae bacterium | reverse complement strand
TTATTTGCATTGCTCCAGCTGTTAACAATCTCCTGGTCAAGAACTACTTCCTCGGCTAGCCTGTTTGATCCTCCATGCCCGCTATAGTTCCAAATGAGTGTTCCATTATATACCTGGTTGTTGATGATCTGATTTGCCTGGGGATAACGACTCCCGCCGGCTCCACTTTCCTGTCTAAAAGCATCCAGGTAAGTTTTTGTGATATTAAATACGGGCGCCTTAGTTTGCGAAGTTGTCGTTAGTACCTCGGCATCCTGTAAATGCAAATTAAAATCTTCATCGTCAGCAATGAATAATTGACTATTTCTCCAGGGCCCAAGGCTTTCTTTGCTGTAATATGCTTCTACTTTATCTATATAATTTTTTGCTTCCTCTGCGTTTTTTGCCGGGATCCTTCCAGTGCCAATGTCAAGTTGATTAATGATGATAGTCGAATTGATATCCTCAATGTCATCCAAAAAACCAAAGAAATCATCCGACGTATAGCTGTTTAAAGGATCTAGTGAGTTGCCATTCTCATAAGCAGGTACGAGGTTCGTATTGTTATTTACCCGGTCCTTGTAATCGAAAGATGCGTCGCCGAAAAGCAAAAGATATTTCGGCCTGCTGGAGGGCGCAGAGGAAGAACGATCATAAAACATTTTCACAAAATCACGAATGGCACAAGGATCAGGAATGCCAGAGGAAAATTCATTGTATACCTGCTCAGTTGTGGCTATCGCATATTTAAGATTATTCTTCGCCCGGTGAAAATCGGCGAGTCGTTGTGCCTGCGGCAACAGAGTTTGCGTGGTCACAATAATGAAATCTGCAGGTGCGAGACCATGCAGATCCTGGTTTTGAATTTTTCCTATTGCAGTTGGTTGAAGAAAATTGGACGAATTGTACGCAACATACTCTCTCAGCTGAGTCGTGTTATTTGCAAACTTAAGATCTGTTCCCTGCAGGCTTGTTTGCATTCTAACCGGGGTTATAGGATCGGTAACATCCCAAACTTGCGTTCCCTGGTTCGCACCCGCGATATCAAACTCGGCAACATTATTTCCGAGGCTTGACCAATCGCGAAACAATAGTTGGTTGATCCCATTCATTGATAAACTCCCGCGCGCAAATACTTCAAACCAGTTTATCCATCCTTGTGAATTGAAACTTCCCGGAACATAGTTATAACTGATTGAAAGCTCTCCCTGAGAAACATTTGTGTTCGCCTGGGCCTTTGTTTCCTGTGCAACGGGGTCATACTGACCACCCCCGACCGGAGAAACCGTTATTTGTTGCAACGGTTGATTATTCACGGAGACATCAAACCGGCTTGCGACGCCAACCGACCTTGCCAGGCAATCCGTTATTATCGTTACGGGAGATGAGGTTTCAAGATTGGCAATATTAACCGCAAAATTCCGCGTAAGTGTATGGCCGGGGGTATTCGAAAATTCCTCTCCATACCACTCTTTCCCGCTCGCCAGAAAATTGATGGTATCAAGCTCATGAAATAAACGATCATCAAATGAATTAACCACAATGTTTGGAACGACGTTAGCCGGTGAATCGCCGACACGTTTTCCATTTCCTCCCACCATTAAATAGTAATAGGCTTTGTCACTATAAAGATTTTTTCTATGAATGAATCGCTTATTGGCCGAGTCTTTTATCCATTCATCGGGTCCATTCGAAAAAAACAAGATATAATCGGTTCCATTTATGACTCCATCTCCCCCATCTACGACAAGGATTGCATCTTCCTGGAGGTCATCTGGCCTGGGAGTACTATTAGTCTCTGATAATATACCGCCTCCGTTACCAAATAAACGGATAGAACCGGAAGAAAGATTGGTTGCGTTTATCCCGAGTGCAGAAAGAAAAGGGATGTCGAGTTTGTAGATTCCGGCGTCTTTTACAGCTATTTTGTACCAATTTCCCGTTGCCAAAACAGAATTAGCCTTGTAAACGCGCTGAGATTGGACGAATAGGGGCGCAAAAGCCGTCAATATCAATAAACCAAATTGTTTCACCGTAAAGCTGAAAATATTAAACTAAGGGAATCCACGTTTTAAAAAAAGTAGTTGCCCCTACCTGCGGTAATTTAAAGTAATTATATTCGCAATTGCGATGGGAAAAATTATTCTTCGCAGCAATATTTTTACCCTATTCCGCGTTAAAAATATTCCAATTCACAGGTTTATGCAAAAAACTATGACATTGAAAAATCTATTAATCCTCCTTTGTTGCGGGGCTGTTCTCGCTTCGTGTAAAAACGGCGGACTTTTCGGTAAGAAGAAATATGATAAATCAGAAGCTACTGGCTGGAACTACAACGATAAAAACATGGGTGGATTCCAGGTAGCCAAAGCGAATGAACAGGGCCTCGGACCCGGTCTCGTCTTTGTCCAGGGTGGTACCTTCACTATGGGCCAGGTCGATGAAGACGTCATGGGCGATTGGAACAATGTTCCGCGCCGTGTCTCTGTCGCTTCATTTTATATGGACAAGACAGAAGTGACCAACCTTCATTATCGCGAGTATTTATATTGGCTGAATAAGGTATTTGATCCTAGTGCTGATCCGAACAATCAAAAAATTATCGACGGTGCCTTACCAGATACACTGTGCTGGAGGAGCGAACTAAGCTACAACGAGCCGTTGGTTGAATATTATTTCCGTCACCCCGGATTTAATAATTACCCCGTAGTGGGCGTAACCTGGAGACAAGCTTCAGATTATTGTTTATGGCGCAGTGACCGTGTGAATGAAGGCATTTTGATGAATAAAGGCTACATAGCCAAACAA
>DASYSW010000385.1:0-2991 GCA_036002905.1 Chitinophagaceae bacterium | reverse complement strand
CAGGGAGTTTTATGTTTACAGGCATTCCTTTATGAATTTTTCCCAAATAATTTTCAGGGATATCTGTGACAGCCTTTAGTGTAGAGGAGTTAACAATGACGATCTGCGGTTGTGGAGTATTGCCCAAAACTTCTCCCACTCTTAAATTCATTGTTTCAACATACCCTGTCACTTCCGAACGAACATTGGTCATTTCCCATCCCGCAGTGGTTGTATTTATCTGATCCTTTAGATTATTTACATTATTCTCCGCTGTCTTCAACTGTATTTCTGTTCCAATTCCCTGGTCCCAAAGATTTTTTTGCCGGCGATAAACATCTTCAGCGTACGCCAATTGGGTTTTTAACTGCTGCAATTGTTTTAATTGTACATCGTCATCAAGTTTTGCAAGGATCTGTCCCTTCTTAACAAAATCACCTTGCTTTACGTAAACGGCTTTTGCCTGTGCCGGCCCACCTCTTGGGGTTACGTAGGAAATGTTATCAGCGTCAATATGCCCCTGCAGATCAATATAATGTTCAAAAGCCTGTTGAGTAACGGGACTTGCTGAAACTAATTTTCCTTTATTCAGGTTGGAAGAAGTATCAGTACTTCCAATCTCATTTTGCAGTTTTGCAATTTGATCGTTTAGTTTCTTCTGATCCTCTTTTAATTTTTCCAATTGCGCCTTCTTATCAGCCAGATCGCCTTTTTTTTCTTTCGTCCCGCTACCACACGAAGACAGAACAAGCATGATTATAACGGGAGCAATTTTTAGAACATCTTTCATATACTTGAGTTTGTTAGTCATCATTATTAATTTTTCTAAAATTTTCCGATGGCTTTTAAATAATCAACTTTAGCAATAATAGCATTGTACATGGCAGTGAGATAATTTGTCTGTGCGGTTCTCAGGTCTGTTTCTGCATTGATGATCTCGATCTGGTCACCCGTGCCCGCCTCATACTTCTTCTTCGTTTGGTTGTAGACATTCTCCGCGAGTTCCATATTCTGCTTTTGAAAATCCAGATTAGTAATGGCCGTCTGAAAATTATTTTTTGCTGTTTCAACCTCGTTCTGGATCTGGAGCTTCAGGTCTTCTTTCAAGTTAAGACTCTTCTGCAGGTCCAATTTTGCACTGGCAATTTTTGCATTGGTTGAAAAGCCATGAAAAATCGGAACATTCATACTAAGTGTAAGGGCAGACGAAGGATACCATATTTTCTGAGGTGTGTTTTTGAAATAAGTAAATTCGTTTTGTTGTCCGCTTTCATTATAATAACCTGTCAGCCTGAAAGTGGGTATTTTGCTCAACTTATATCTCTTGATATTATATTCATTCAATTTTATTCCCAACTCTAAATATTGATATTCCTTCCGGTCGGTATAGCTAAAGGTACTTCCATCAAGCAAGCCCTGTTTTACCCGCTCATACGTGACTTCCTCCGTCAATACCAATGAGTCTTTTATTGGCATTCCCATGAGTAATTTCAAACCCAGGTAGCCATTATTAATCTGGTTTAGGGTGCTTACTTTTGCGGACTGAACATTGGCCATTTGCACCGACACGCGATCAACATCAAGCTTTTCAGCGAAACCATTTTTATAGATCTCTTTCGTATCATGTAATAATTTATCCAGTCTTGCGATGTTGGCATCCAGCAGTTGTATTTGCGTGCGGCTCGCAACAAGCTGGTAATAGATCTTGTAAATATTAGCCCTGATCATTTCTTCGGTCACTTCCGCACTCTTTGCTTTCCAGTCAATCGCGGTTTGCCTTGCCTGCAAGCCAACAAATACCTGCCCGTCGAACAAGAGCTGATCAAGGGTAAGACCTCCAAGTGCGTTGTACCTAACACCAAATTGTACCGGGATAAATGTACCGGGTTGTCCAAAGAAATCACCCGGGACAAGACTTACAGGAATTTTTGCATTATAAGTAAATGAACCATTTGCATTGAGCTGTGGATACGCAGCCGAGGTAAGATCCCGGTTCGTTTGCTCCTGCAGTTGAATATCTAGCAGCGCATTCTTTACCTGCACGTTATTCTTCATCGCATACTCGGCGGCCTGCTGCGCGGTAAACATGTGGATAGTTGAATCCTGTGCATAAACCAAAGCCGAGGTCATTGTACCTAATGCCATCATCCATGCTTTCATTTTATATCTTGGCTTCATTAATTAAATTTTTTCGTTGTTGTTTATATTTCTGAATCAGCTTTTGCCCTTTTGGAGTGGCGAGCCCGTAAATAAAATGCTCCAGTATCTCCTCCTGTATGCTTATCAGGTGCGTGCGATTCGTCGGGAAAACTTCCGAATTAAATGCAAGCATCATGCTCTCGATCCTGAACCTTGTAAGAATATCCACGTTGATCTCAGGCCTGTACAATTCTTCCTTTATTCCTCTTTCCAGGTTTTGCTTTAGTACCTGGTATAAAAACACATATTTATGGTGCTGTATCTTTTTATAAACTGAAGTGTGGTATTTCTCCAGTTCAAAGACCATCGATGGGTTCATGTTGCTGAACATTTCCTGCATCATATCAAATGCCTGGAAAACTTCGTGTACCGCATTTTCTGCTCTTTGCCTGCCATCAATGCACTGTTTCCTGTTATTTTCGAGAAAAGCGCTCAATACTGCGTCCACCAATTCTTCCTTGTCCGTATAATACTGATACAATGTTTTCTTACTCATCCCCAGCTGCGCGGCTATGTCATCCATTGAAACTGATCGCACACCATAGCGCATGAATAGTTCATGTGCTTTTTCCGTAATTCTTTCTTTTGCCATAAGGGGCACAAAACTATGGAAACTTTTTTCGTTACCAAAGTTTCCACACCTGTTTTTTGCCACTCGTCCTAAAAAACGCGTTAAAGTGTCTATTTTTTTAAAGCAACCCTTTGACCTAATTTTGAAAAATGGAATCATCATCCACTAAAAAAAGCTTTCACCTTGAACCATTTAGATGGAAAAGTATTATTAAATATCTCCTCCAGGGTTTACTGGTCATT
>DASYSW010000384.1:0-27860 GCA_036002905.1 Chitinophagaceae bacterium | reverse complement strand
GAATGGCAAAAAAAATCCGCAGGGTCATTCCTGTATGGCGGGGAAATTCATCATGGGATCATACAAGGGGATAGTGCCCTGGTTCCGACCTTGCTTAGCCATACATATCCACAAGCAGGCATCAAGAAAATAAACATCATGAGTTTTGGACCCGGCGCAGGTTATGCCTATACATTAGTTATTCAACGACACTTTTTCATCACCGGTTCAATGATCATTAATCTTGATGTCAATTTTACAAACGAAGGAGGAGATGGGATTAAAACATTAAAGACAACCTCGTTCAATCCATCTGAAGTATTTAAAGCAGCCGCCGGATATAATGGAAGATCATGGAACGTGAGTGCTAGCTGGACTGGCGCCGGATTTTGGGTACAGGGTGCAACTGTTGAAAAAGATTATTTCTTTCCCACAGGAAATATTCGTTTAGTAATGGCACACAGATTCCCAACACACAAACACCATAGTTAAAGCCACATGTTCAAAAGTGTTGTAAAAACGTAAAGCTATGACACACACAAAGTGGTCGCTCGATCCCACACAGCACGCTGGGCTGTAAAGTGAAGTAATGTCTCTGGTTCTCTTAATGATTTTAATGCTGAAGTTGAAACAGAGGGTCTGACTTCACTATTGCCGCAAGTTTTCGGAATTGATCTTTACATCTACAAAAGTTGAAAAGCTAATCGAAGAGAATTACCTTGTGTAAGGAAATCTTACTATGAAAGGTGTTACAAGGCAGGTAAAATTGAACGTTGAGTACACCTGTGCAAAAAGATCCGTGCGGTGGTGAAAGAGAGGGCTTTGAGATCACAGTAAAATCAAGCGGACTGATTGGCGTGTTAACTTCAATGCCGTCCTCGAAACAGGTAATTTAATGCTCGCTGAAATTCTGTTGCAGAAAATCCACAGCGAACTGCAATTGGTCAAACAGGCTGCATTGGTCGCAGCATAACATTAGTGAAAAAAGGATGAATGGGTGAAAAATATTTAGTTGAGTTTGCTGAAGAAAAAGTAATTGAGGTTGCCGAAAGCCAATCAATACTTGATGCAAGCCTATCGGCAGGCATCCCACATTTTCATGCTTGTGGCGGTAACGCCAAATGTTCTACATGCAGAGTTTTGATTATCGAAGGTGACGATCTCCTATCACCCGCCACGAGGGAAGAAAGCTTCCTAAGAAATCAAATGCATTTTCCCCCCAATGTCAGGCTCGCTTGCCAAGCACACGTAACCGGAGGTCCCGTTAAACTGCGGAGAATTATCCAGGATGAAACAGATATTGGATTGTATGTTGGAAGTGCCGCCGGTGATTCCACGCAGCAATTGGGTGAAGAGAAAGAGCTGGCTTTAATGTTCCTGGACATCAGGAATTTTACTCACATCGTAGAGAATCACCCTGCATTTGATGTGATCCACATCATTCGAAAACTTTTCTCCTCCTTTCAATCAAGGATCGAATACTATAAAGGGCAAATAGTCGAAACAACCGGCGATGGCTTATATGCTGTTTTCGGTTGTGAAATGGGAAGAGAGCAAAGCGCACAATTAGCGGTGCAGGCCGCTTACTCCATACTCGAAGACCTGGAAACATTAAATGAAACATATTTCATCCCTCATTTTGAAGAAACGATAGAAGCTGGAATCGGCGTTCATATAGGAAAAGTCGTAAGCGGAACAGTGAGAGTTGGAACAGAAGATCACTCCGTAGTGATGGGATATGCCGTAAACATTGCGTCAAGACTACAAACTGCGACGAGAGAACTAAATAACGATTTTATTGCATCTTCGGAAATCTATACGTTACTAAATGATGCCCCTGCACTACAATCACAATCCATCGTTGTAAAAGGCATCGCGAATCCGCTGACTGTTTACCTGATGGGTAAACCATACAAACAAATGAACAGGCTACCCAGCTTCAACAAAGTATAAATCGGTTCAAGGTACAGGGTAATAGGCATGGCAATAAAAGTTACATTTGCCGAAGTCATTTTGAATCATGTACGACGCCCTGCTCAAATACTTCAACAGTTATACAACCCTACCAGTAAGCGAAGGTGAACTTGAATCAATTGAGGCTGTTTTTACACCAAAGAAATTCAGAAAGCGGCAATTTTTTTTGCAGGAAGGCGAAGTCTGCAAATACTCGGCCTTCATCGTGAAGGGAGCTATGCGGCAGTTCAGGGTAGATGACAAAGGGGAAGAACACATCATCAGGCTATTTATTGAAAACTGGTGGGCAAGCGATCGTGAAAGTCTTATAAAAGAAACTCCTTCTGTTTATTTTATTGATGCATGGGAAGACACTGAAGCTTTACTTGTTGCCCGGGATGCGCTGACAGATTTAGTTGCCCGCACTCCAGCTCTATCCCAGTGGCTCAGAAACCTGGATGCCAACTTTGCCATCGCTTCCCAGCGGAGACTGAATGCCGCTATTAGTTTATCCGCAGAAGAGCGGTTTCGTGACCTGGAAAAAAGCTATCCAGAATTTTTACAGCGCTTCCCCCAACACATCATCGCGTCTTATCTCGGCATCAACAGTGAAACTCTCAGCCGTATTCGCCGCCGCGGTGTAAAAAAATAATAATATCGCGTAAACTCCAGGCAATATATTGCATATGCGTCTTTAGACAATATTCGTGGCTGTCAGGCGAAAATTTTCTCTGAGCAGAGACTTCCTGTTTTTTAGATGAGGGAATTTCTTTATTATCGAGCTACAGTATTATCCATTCATTGTGAAGTTTGGTCATTTTCCAAAAATATAATAACGTCAACGAAGATATGATCGTCCATCTCATCGACGGCACTTATGAACTGTTTCGCCACTTCTACGGGTTGAGAAGTTTCAATAAGGGAAAGGATAAACCATTTGGAGCCACAGCTGGTGTTTTGAATGGAATATTACAAATGATCGAGGACGGCGCCACCCATTTGGGTGTTGCGACAGATCATGTGATCGAATCATTTCGCAACGAGTTGTGGGATGAATATAAAACCGGAGAAGGAATTGACCCGGCGCTATGGGCGCAATTTCATCCCATGGAAGAAGCGCTGGCTTCTATGGGTGTTGTCGTTTGGCCAATGATGGAACTGGAAGCGGATGACGGATTAGCGTCTGCAGCACATCTTGCTGCTGCCGATCGTCGCGTTGTAAAAGTTTGCATTTGGACGCCTGACAAGGACCTGGGCCAATGTGTCCGTGGAGATCGCGTGGTCCAGATGGACCGCCGGGCCGGGACAATCCGTGACGCCAATGAGATAAAGAAGAAGTTTGGTGTTGACCCGAAACTAATTCCCGATTTCCTTGCCCTTGTTGGAGATGCCGCAGATGGTTACCCGGGCATTCCGGGCATTGGAAAGATCAGCGCAGCCCGACTTCTCAACCAGTACGGCAAGATCGAACGATTCCCAAAGAATGTGCTGGACGACCAACGAGAACAAGCTCTATTGTTCAAACGTCTCGCCACACTACGAACAGACGCGCCCCTATTTGATAATGTAGACGAGCTTAGATGGCAGGGTCCCACATTGACTTTTACGAAGTTCACAAAAAAAATCGGCGAACCCCGCTTGCTTGAGCGGGCAAATGATTTGGCTGCGAAGCTTAAATTGAAATGATTGGCTTTGTAATCTCTTATTTAGTACGACGTATCCCACCGGTTCGCTTAGTGAGAAACCATCTTGAATTTTTTGGAGACTCGTCGGAGAAGAAAAAAGTTTTCTCTATGTTTACCGCGTTTTCTAATTTGTAGAAATCAACAAATGAATCTTTCATACCTTCTTGCGGCACTTCACATTCTTACCTTCGGTATCGGTTTCTATGGCATTTGGTCGCGTGCCAATGCACTAACAAAACTAAAGGACGCTTCGGGCCTGAACGAAGTTTTTAAAGCCGATAGTCTTTGGGGTCTTGCGGCTTTGCTTTGGATCGCAACCGGGTTATGGCGCGCCTTCGGAGGACTCGAGAAAGGGAGTTATTATTATCTGCACAGTAAAACTTTTATTGCGAAAATGGTTCTGTTTCTTCTTGTTTTCATCATCGAAATAAAACCGATGGTTACATTGATACAATGGCGTATCAAAAAACGTACAAATGAAACAATTGATTTTTCTTCGGCAAGGTTATTAGCACGCCTGAGTCATATCGAATTGGGCCTGGTTGCAATTATTGTTTTCCTGGCAACCGCCATGGCGAGAGGACTCGGTTACTAAATGAAAATTAAATGAGAACATTGTGGTTTTATCTTAACATTTTCCAAACCATACTGTTTGAGAATTTCTGGCGGCACACCTTTCCATTGATTTGGCGAATTGCCTTATAACCCAAGTCTTCAATTCCCATTTTGCTCGTAAAAAAGCCAATAGCCGTTAAGTCTCTCATTTTATTAAAGAATGCTACGCCAGGTTGCGTTTCGGGGGTAGCAAGGGAAGGCAGATCGAAGGGCTGCAGGGACTTTGCTTACCCGGTGGGTATATTAAACGTATTGAAACGTCGGACGAAGCTGCCGGCAGGATCGTTGAGGAAGTAACATCGATAACGGGTTTGTACCTGCAGCAGTACAAAACCTTCGACGAGCCCGATCGTATTAAATGGAATGAATTTGATATAGAGGAGCTTTCGAAAAAGCCACCATATAAAAAAATAAAATCAAGCTGGCTAAAAGATCAGACCATCTCGATCGGTTATTATGCAATCACAGATTTTTATTTAGTGGAACCCCCGCCGGCTTTTATGACTCCTTCATGTGCATGGTACGATATTGATGAAATCCCTCACTATTGTTTGATGATGACCATAAAAGATGCACTGCAAACTTTACGTCACAGTTATATTATCATCCTATCGCCGAAAAATTATTGCCAAAAAAATTTACACTGACCTAAATACAGGCAGTGTATGAAACAATTCTTGGAAAAAACCTTGATATAAGAAATTTCCCAAAGAAACTGGTGTTCCTGGGGCTCATCAACAAATTGAATGAAAAAGAAACATCGGCGCGCACAGGGCACCTTTCCTGTACACGTTCAACAAGAAAAAATATACAAAGCACTGGAGTTGGGTGTCACGCTAAGTTGAGAAGCACTCAAACAATCAGGACGTGATTATTACGGTTTGTCCAAAATAATAAGTTTTTTTTGTGTCATTTGATTTAGTTAAGTAAATTACGTAAGTACTTACACAATCTTACATGGACTTTTATTCAAAAACTGGCACGATGGCAATCGGCACGCGCCTAAGAAAACTGGGCGAATCAATAACGGAGGACGCCGCGCACATCTACAAACTCTACGACGTTCAACTTCAACCACGCTGGTTCCCGGTGTTCTATGTTTTGTCGCAGGGGTCTTACATGGCCATCACGGCTATTGCGAATGAGATTCGACACAGCCACGTTTCCGTTAGCCAGATCGTCAAGGAAATGAAGAAACGGGGACTGGTAGTCGACAAAATGGATCACACCGACGCCCGAAAAACACTTGTCGCCCTTTCGAATAAAGGCAAACGGGAAGCCGAAAAGATCCAGGATCAATACAGGGATGTTGGCAAGGCGGTGGAAGCCATCTTTAATCAAAGCACGTACGACCTGTGGAAGGCGATCGAGGAATGGGAACATCTACTGGAACAAAAGACGCTTCTTAAAAGAGTTATTGAACAAAGAAAAGTTCGTGAGCAAACAGACATCAAGCTCGTTCCGTATTCGGCAAAATATCGAAAAGTTTTTAAGGACCTCAACGCTGAATGGATCTCCAAATATTTTAAAATGGAGGAGGCTGATCTCAAATACCTTGATCACCCGGAGACCAATATTTTGAAAAAAGGCGGCTATATCGCTATGGCCTTGTATAAAAACCAGCCCGTTGGTACCTGTGCCCTGGTCAAAATGGACAAAGACAGTTTTGAATTAGCTAAGATGGCAGTTTCTCCAAAGTGTCGTGGCAAGGGAATTGGTTACCTGTTATGTCTTCATGCAATTGACAAAGCAAAGGAATTGGGCGGCAAAAAAATATACCTCGAAAGCAATACCCTCCTGAAACCTGCAATCGACCTCTATTACAAAGCGGGCTTTCAAAAAGTCGCCAGGCAGCCATCGCCGTATGAAAGGTGCAACATCCAGATGGAGCGAATATTATGATTATGTAGAGAAACACCAGGTTGCAACGAACGACAAGCGGTTCACCACCTTATTAGCTTGGTAGAAAAACCCACCCCACCCTTATTACCCTATTCAATAGGTACAACCGAAATAAAGTAATAAGGTTCATGTGAGATAATCGGTGAGCTTTTATTAAGGTAATAAGGTCACACACCGATACTTCAGGATTCGTTGCGGCTTAGAAAATCTTAGTGATAACGGGTATTGATCTCGCACAACAAAAGCTCTTCTTCTCAAAAAAAGTTAGCGAATTCTTAAAGCGGCTTTCCGCAGCTAACCTTTCAGTAATTCTTTTCGATTCTCTCCTTGAACGTCACGTAAGTCAAAATAAAATCGAAATGGAAAACAACAAACAGGTGGAAGTAATATTTTTTTCAAAGTATTCCCTCAAGAATTCGGGCCACAAAGAACAGGTCAGGTGGTTGGGTACGATTGCCCAGTCGGCAATTGAACTTCAAGATGAAAAGGCAAAGAAATTGTTTCTCAAAACTTTGAAGAGTACGCCGGCCATTTACTTATCATAAGAAGTCATTGTTTCACGCGAACCTGGAGGCGCCAGGGAACGCCAGGCCGGAAAATATCTTGCGTCTTATATTTATCCTTGCTTGTTTGCGTAGAATGAGGGCTGACCGCCTCTCCCATTTACTCAAGAAACATGCACGACACTCAAAGACCTTTGCCTTGCGCTTTGTCGGGAGATATCTTTAAACATAATTGCACCAATTGAAATTCTCAAACATTACAAATTTGAAAAAATGGCAAACGCAATCGACCTCTTCAACGAGTTAATTGAATCATATTTTGGTGAGGTTTTGAAACCAGGAGATACACCAGCGGTAAATTGCGAGATCAGGGATCTCGTAATCACATCAAATCAGATCGTCGCCAATGTTGTTATGACAGGCGCACAGTTAACAGAGTTGTTAGGCGTCAGCCGAATTGAAAATAGAAGCCAGCTTTGATTGGCGTTGTTCTATCGGCGTCGCAAAATAATTCTATTTCCAACCTCCTCCCAACGAACGATACAATTCAACCATGGCACCCAACTCCTGGCGTTGAACCGAAGCGAGATAGAGTTCGGATTGCAAACGGGCCGTTTGTGCAGTAATCACTTCAAGATAATTTGCAAGATCGGCTTTGAATAAGAGTTGAGAATTAAAAACCGCGCGCCGTAAAGTATCCACTTGAGCTGTTGCAATTTCCTCCTGTTGTTTCAACTTATCCGCTTGAATCAACGCGTTTGTTACTTCGGTTATTGCCTGCAGTACTGATTGCCTGAAATGAATAACGGCCTGGTCTCTTTCCAATTTTGCAATTTCAAATTGCGTTTTTAATTCTCGTCTTCTGAAAATTGGTTCTGCAATTGTACCGGCAGCGAGTCCAAATAATGAGCTGGGAATGTTGAACCAGTTGCTTGCTTTAAATGATTCCAATCCCCCGCCCAGCGTAATATTCAATGCCGGGTACATGTTTGCCTGTGCCACACCAACTTGTGCATTAGCCGCTACCAACGCCATTTCATTAGATCGAACATCAGGTCTTCGGCTGACAATCGATGCCGGCAGGCCAGCGGAAAGACTATCAGGAACCACAATATCCTTGAGTGCGGCGCTGCGTGATAAAGTTCCAGGTAGCTGTCCCGTTAAGACGTGCAAAGCATTTTCTTGCAAGGCAATGTCTTCTTCTAAGGCCGGAATTAACAATTCAGTGGTTTGTTTTTGTGACTCTGCTCGCTGAACAGCCAACAGGTTAGTAAGACCTGCATCTTTGAGCAATCGCGTCGCTACTAAGAAGCTATCGTTTAACACGAGGTTTTGGCGACTTATCTCCAACTGCTTATCCAGCATGAGCAGGTTAAAAAATCCCTGGGCGATATCGGCTACCAGTTGCGTCTGCACGGCCTTCGTGCCTTCGTAGGTTTGGAGATATTCAGCTAATGTTGCTTCTTTTTGATTGCGAAGCTTTCCCCAGATATCCGCTTCCCAGGACAGGTTAATCCCGGCTGAATAATATTCCATGTAACTCTTGCCTAAAAAGCTTTTTATGCTGAGTCCATTCAGACTATTGTCCGACGGACGGTTCACCTGTGCCACCATTTGAAAATTCAATTCAGGAACTTGCAAAAGTTTGGCTTGCTTCACTCTTGCCTGGGCAATGTCGATCCTCTTCATTGCGATCAGCAGATCATGATTATACCGTATTCCCCTATCGATTAAATTTTGTAAGTCAGGGTTAGTAAAGAATTTTTTCCATTCTATGTCTGCAACGCTGCTGGTATCAGCATAGCTTACCGCGTTGAATTGTTGTGGCAATTCGAGTTCGGGTCGCTGATATTCTTTCCCCACTTTGCATGATGAAACATAGACGAACAGGAAAACCGGAAAGATGATTTTCATTATGGTATTTGTCTTTTGTAACATAAAATCTTTTTTTTGATTAATGAGATCATTCAGCCAGGTGTTCTCCCATCGTTCCCCTTGTGGCTATTTTCTTTTTGCTAATCTTTTCCTGCAGGTATTGAAAAATGACAAACAGAACAGGAATGATAAACACGCCGAGGATCACACCTGTAAGCATACCACCAACAACGCTCCACCCGATTGAGTGGTTCCCATTTGCGGATGCACCCTTCACGAAGATCAGCGGTAGCATTCCCACTATAAAAGCAAAGGATGTCATTAAAATGGGACGAAAACGTAAGCTGGTTGCTTCAAGCACAGAATCAATCAACGACATTCCCGTGCGGCGCCTCTGTAAGGCATACTGCACAATCAGAATAGCATTTTTGGATAACAAACCTATCAGCATGATCAATCCGATCTGCACATAAATATTATTGTCCAGGCCGGCAAATCCCACAAACAAAAACACCCCCAGTATACCTGTCGGTACAGTTAATATTACAGCAAGCGGAAGAATATAACTTTCATACTGGGCAGCCAATAAAAAGAATACAAACACAATGCTGAGCGCGAAGATGAGTAGCTGCTGACTTCCTGCAGCTATTTCCTCCCTTGTAATTCCAGTCCACTCGTATGCGAAGCCTCGTGGCAAAACACCTTTGGCCGTTTCCTGAACTGCCTTGATTACATCGCCGGTACTGTACCCCGGTTTTGGAGTGGCGTTAATGACAACTGCATTGTACAAATTATTCCGGGTAACGGTTTCGGGACCATACGTCCGGTTAAACTTAGCGATCGACGTCACAGGCACCATTAAACCCAGGTTATTCTTTACATAAATTCCATTTAGAGAATTGACATCGGTTCTGTAAGAGACATCTGCCTGGGCCATTACACGATAATATTTCCCGAAACGGTTAAAGTCTGAAACAAAAGTGCTGCCATAATAGATTTGCAGAGTATTCATCAAATCGCTAATACCTACACCCAATTGTTTTGCTTTTTCATAATCTACTTCAATGTTAAATTGTGGATTACTAGTATTAAAAGTGGTGAAGGCCGAGGCTATCTCTTTTCGTTGAGATAATGCGCCTACAAATCCCCAGGCAGTACCAGCCAATTTATCCAATGGACCACTTGCCCTGTCCTGGAGAGTTACTTCCACCCCACTCACATTTCCGAAACCTTGCACAGTAGGAAAGTTGACAAATATGGTAAGTGCGTCATGTATCTGGCTTGTTTTTCCAATTAGCCGACCGGCGATTTGGTTGGGATTTGTTACCGGCCCTCTTTCATCTATTGGTTTTAAGCGTGTAAAAACTGCTGCGTTCGGAGAAGCAAATGCGAAGGTTACAAAATTCATCCCGTTCACATTCCACACATCACTCGCCGCTCCATCCTCCAGGACGGTTTTGCTTATTTGATTCGTCGCGTTTGTCGTTCTACTTAACGAACTGCCTCCTGGTGTTTGGGTAACCGCGATGACAAAACCCTGATCTTCCTCGGGGATAAAACCTGTAGGTGTTTTCTTTACCAACACAAATGCGACAGCAGCAATCAATAAAAGACCCATCACACCCACCCATCTATTGCGGGTTAAAAATCGAACACTACCGACATACCGTTGTGTTGTTGCTTTAAAGGCAGCATTAAATCCTGCAAAGAAGCGGGCGCCGAAACTTCTCCTGCCTTGTTCACCTTCTGCATGTGGGTTCTTTAAAAACAACGCGCATAAAGCAGGGCTAAGTGTTAAAGCGTTAATAGCCGAAATACCGATGGCAGTAGCAAGCGTAATTGCAAACTGGCGATAAAACACTCCTGCGGGGCCTCGCATAAAACTTACAGGAATAAACACGGCCGCCATTACCAGCGTAATGGAAATAATTACTCCGGAAATTTCGCTCATAGTTTGAATGGTAGCCGTTCGGGCAGGTAATCCTGTACGTTCCATCTTCGTGTGCACGGCTTCTACTACCACAATGGCATCGTCAACTACAATACCTATTGCCAATACCAGGGCAAATAATGTAAGCAGGTTAATGCTGAATCCGAATAGTTGCAAAAAGAAAAATGTACCAATAATTGCTACGGGAACAGCGATCACAGGAATGAGGGTAGAACGCAGGTCTTGCAGGAAAACAAAAACCACAAGTGCCACCAGTATAAAAGCAATGAGCAAAGTTTCTTTCACCTGCTTGGTAGAAGCATCCAAAAATTCTTTGGAGTTGTACATCACTTTAAATTTCATGCCTTCAGGCAAACCCGCAGAAAATGCGTTTAACTGTCGTTCAAGTTCCGTGATAATTTCATTGGCATTTGAACCCGGGGTTTGAACAACACCAAACCCAGACGCCGGTAATCCATTTAATCGATTGTTTGACGAGTAGGTGTAAGCGCCGAATTCTACACGCGCTACATCCTTTAAGCGCAGAACAGAACCATCACTGTTCGCTTTTACGACCATATTTTCATAATCTTCATTCCGGTTGAGTTTGCCCTTATACTTAATGATGTATTCGAAAGATTCGGGACTATTTTGGCCTAAGCGCCCGGGAGCAGCCTCTATGTTCTGATCCTTAATAGCATTGGTAACATCCAGCGGCGACAAGTTATTTGCAGTAAGCCGATCGGGTTTTAGCCAAATTCGCATGGAGTAGTTTTTGGCGCTAAATACCTGTGCTTGTGCTACACCCGGAATACGTTGCAACTGTGGAATCACATTTATTCTAAGGTAGTTCTCAAGAAAAACCTCATCATATTTTGCACTATCCTCGCTATACAGCCCGACAAACATTAAAAAGCTGTTTTGCACCTTTTGTGTCGAAACACCTGCCTGTACTACTTCAGGTGGCAATTGGCTATTGGCTATTGATACGCGATTTTGAACATTTACTGCGGCAATATCGGGGTTGGTCCCTTGTCTAAAAAATACAGTCAGATTCATGCTTCCATCATTGCTCGAATTGGAAGTCATGTATGTCATGTTTTCTACACCGTTCACCGCTTCTTCGATGGGAGTAGCCACCGTACGGGCAACTACTTCAGCATTGGCCCCGGGATAGACCGCCGTCACCTGCACACTCGGCGGTGCTATATCCGGAAACAAAGTCACCGGCAATGTGAATAAGGACAATCCGCCCAACAAAAGAAGGATGATTGAAATCACCGTTGATAATACCGGTCGTTCTATAAATCGTTTTAGCATGGATGTACAATTTTGTTACTGACAATAGATCTCTGTTATCAGTAGGTGAAATAGTATTAGTTATTTATGGATTTCTTAAAGTTAGAAGATGACGGGTCAGGGTCAGCCGAGAAAGTCATTCACGATAAGTTATTCTACAGTACTGCGAACTTGCTCCACTGTCCTGATGACTTCAGCAATTTTTAGTTTTTAATCATTTGATTTGGTTTTATCACTCAATGGTCAATGTTTCAGCGACCTAAGAATTAAATTATTTATAGCGGCTTTGCCTTTAACAAACTGTCGGTTGAAACCATTTGAGGCGTTATCGGCATTCCGTCTCTCAAACCACCCATCAATAAGGTAGACTGAGAAGATAAAACAACTTTCTCTCCCGCTTTTACACCACCAGAAACATAATAATAATTGTCATTTCTGCCGCTTACGGTAATGGGTTTGGTGACTATTTTATTACTGTCGGCCACTGTATACACAAATATTTTGTCCTGTATTTCAAAAGTTGCTTCCTGTGGAACAATAAGAACAGAGGTAAACATTTGAGGTAATCTTATTTTACCTGTATTGCCGGTTCTCAATATGCGCGACGGGTTAGGGAAAGATGCCCGGAAATTAATGGCACCTACTGTTTTGTCGAACTGGCCTTCTACCAATTCTATTTTTCCTTTTTGAGCAAAAACGCTGTCATTTGCCAGCACCAACTCAACGGGGGGAGCTTGCTTTAATTTTTCCTCCAATGTGTTTCCCTGGTATCTGTTTTTAAACGCTATAAAATCGGGTTCGCTCATGGAGAAATAAGCATACATTTCGTTTACCTGCGATAGGACTGTGAGCGGGTCATCCTCACCTTTACCGACCAGGCTACCCATTTTGAAACGGATACGTCCAATATACCCACTCACCGGTGCCTTGATATAAGTATAGCCAACGTTAATTTGTGCACTTCCAACCATCGCTTTGGATTGTTCCACGTTTGCCTTTGCCGACTCGTAATTTGCTTTAGCCGTTTTTACCTGTACCTCCGAAATAACATTGTTCTCGACTAAAGGAGTTAACCTCTCTACTTCTACTTTTGTCCGCTCCATGTTTGCCTCTGCAGCAGCCAAATTTGATTTAGCATTATTAAGTTGTTGGTTGTATACACGAGGGTCAATTTTAAATAATAACTGGCCTGCGGTAACATAAGCACCTTCATCTACATAAATTTTTTCGACATAGCCTTCTACCTGCGGTCGGATTTCAACATTCACCCGGCCTTCGAGTGTTGCAGGGAATTCCTGGTATGTCGTTGCGGGCGCAGTTGGTATTGAAATAACGGGTAGTTGTGGAGGGCCCATCTGGCCAGGATTTCCTGTAGATGAGTTACAGGCAGAGAGCATAACAGATACCACGATTAATACAATAGACACCAAAACAACCCATAGGAAGTTTTGTCGCAAGGATGAGGCTGTTGATCGAGTTTTTGATTGAGTTTCGTACATAACAGTTGTATATTCCGATTAAAAATAAAATCTACGTCAACCGCATGACCATGTCACGCAGTTTCAATGGGCAAGCTTAAATTCTCTTGTTTTCTAAGGTGGTTAAAATTGCAGTCAATACTCCCCACAAAAATAGTGGCCAATTGATCCATTGAAGAGGTGGTAACGCGGCAATCTCCGAGTCGATTGCGACAAGGTGACGGTGAAATTTAGCCTAAATTCTTAACAAACCCGGCAATCGCATCATCCATTACTAATTTATTTATCTCATCTCGCGCATTCGGATTTCGAAGATTTTTTATTGAGATCAACCCGTGCAGGATTGACCAATAAGTATAATACTTCAAACATGGATTTGCGTCCGGATTGTTCCCCTTCGCAATAATAGCCGTGATGGGCTCCATCACCAGGTTCCTAAAACCTGCTCTTTCAGGAAAACATTTCTCTATTTCACAACCGGCCATTCCCAAGCCAAACATCAATTGGTAATACTCCCTGTTTTTAAAAGCAAAACTCCAATAAGCATCCGCAATCGCTTTTAACTGCTCCTCTGGATCGCCCGATGTATCTTTTGCCTGTTGAATTTTTTTGGATAGTCTTTGAAACCCGTCCTTAGCAAACTCCCATAAAATCGCATCCTTGTTTTCAAAATGATCATAGATAACAGGCACGGAATACTCAATTGCGTCGGCGATTTTACGAATGGACACGGCTTCCCACCCGTCATCTTTGACTATCTGCCAGGCGGTGGAAAGAATATTTGATCTCACTTCTTCCTTTTGTCTTTGTCGGCGCTCCGTTACACCCATATCGATATTTTACCTAACACTGTTAGCAAATATAGCACCGTTCCTGTGTCGCCACCAAAAATTTCTGTGTTAATTTTTTGTTTCCGAGATGGGCGGTCAATTCTCAGGACGAACAGCAGCTAAATATTCGGACATCAACAGAATGATTTTTTAAGAGCATCTTATAAGATTTTTTTCAATAATGAGTTCATGGCGTTTGCACAAAGCTTTGCTGAGAGTCATGGGGAAGAAAAGTTGCAACAAAAGAACCCTTCACAGCAAGGGTTCTTTTGTTATCAACGTTCGTTCAAGAATTTTTTTTGGTTCGTAGCCTCTAACGGAACTGTGTTTATTGTTTGAGAAATTTTGCTGTTTGCCTTTGTGAGGCATCCCTTACTTCCACAACATAAGTTCCAACCGTGAAGGCAGAGTTTAATGCCAGGCTGATAAAGTTGGTGCCCAGGGAAACGTTAGTTTTCTGTTTCATGTGGATACGACCCGCGAGGTCATAAATTTTAATTTCGACTGACTGGTTTGCGATAGATGAATAGCTCAGTGTTAATTTATCGGTTGCCGGATTGTTGACGATTGCCAACGAACCGCTGTTTACGCTTAATTTTTCTAATACGATGGCGCTGGAATATTTGGTCGTCTGATTCTTGTCATACATTTTCAAACGGTAGTACGTCTTATTATTATTTTTAGTTTCATTGTATGAATAATTTTCGGATTCGGATTTAGCGTTCGGAAACACAATACCGGCTGTAACAAAGTTTATTCCGTCCTCGCTTCGTTCAACTTCAAAACGATCTACTGCTTCATTTTGCGCTACTTTCCATTGTAATACAGCTTTGTTGTTCTCCATCGCACCCTGGAAATAAACCAGTTTAATGGGCAGTACTGCTATATTGGGTGAAAATAAAACTTTGTCAATACAGCCTGCATTGGATTTGACAACCACGAGCATACTGGCATCATAAGGGGTAAACAGTGTTGTAAACGGGCCGTCTGTTACTACATTCTCTGTGTTTGATTCAATATAAGTATCGCCTGCATCCAATCTAAGACCTGTACTTCCTACATCTTCATACACATCCATGGTCACAGGAAAGCTTGTCGAGGGTGCGGCAATTACGTCATAAACAATTTTAGACCCAGTTGCTGCCGTTCCTTTCTCAATGATTGCATCTACTGATATACTACCACTGTAAGCGTCTGCAGCTCCATTTGTAAGTTTGGGTGAGTAACTCACCTTGTTGCTTGATTTATCCCACGATGCGCATACTCCATCGGCTGTGCGCACGAATCCATTGTCAGTGCCTGTCGTCTGGTTAACTTTTTCTACAGGTACAGATGCATAGCCTGAGAAATCAATGGTAAAATCCGGGGCGCTACCACTCATATCCACAAATAGAGGAGGCATACTTACGATCTCAGGAATAACTGTATCATACCCACCGGTTCCAAAGATCAATGCATTGATCAAAACGCCATTCCTGTATAAAAATATAGTGTATGTTGCTCCTGAACCATTGTGTGGAACAAAGAAGTCATTAAGGTCGGACGGAATAGTTCCTTCATTATAATCCGGGTTTCCATCTCCAGAGCTCCCGCTTTGCTCCAGCCACATTTTTACATACCCATTATCAGAAGGTAGCATAGGGTCGTTCCAGCTAAAATCGGCTGCAGTGGAATTTGTAATATTCTGGTAGTTGTATGGAATAGCTGATGCTCCGACGAAGTATCCTTTTGGAGCGATGCTCAGGTTAGGAAGGTCCATCACGTAAAACCCTTCTTTGCCGGAGATCCTGAAATAAGTTACGATAGTATAATTGTCCAGCGATAGCGGCGTGGAAGAACCACTGGTATTGTAAAGCTCAAAAAACTCATTATTACTGTTACTGGGCGAAGGATACACCTCGTTGAACACAACCTGTGCTTTGCCGACAAGAACTGACGTTGTTAATGAAATTGATAGTAGAATTTTGTTCATTTCCTAGGGTTTGAATTAATTAATAGATTTAACCGGTACTTCACTCGTGAGCCATTTGCAGGCAGTCACTTGCGTCAAGACCCATAGAAATATTGGAATGCTAAGGGCAATTCCCAGGATGTTTGGAGTGGTTCTCCAGGAGTTGGAAAGACTGGTCACACAGTTGACATCAGTCAGAAGCCGCAATGTTAACGCGTAAAAAATTTAAGGGAGTCAACAGCACGGATTCAATCGGGATAGCTTTTCAAGACAGGATATTTGATTTTTCGAATAGGCAATAAACCTAAAATAAAAGTTTGGATATTGCAATCGTTTTTTCAGAGATAAATTAATTGAATTTCTAAACACATCAAGTACAGTCGGCTCGTATTTCTCCGTTTTAGTACTAATATCATCTACCCGTTAGACCGGGCATATGCGAGCATGCAATAACTCTCGCTTTAAGAGCAAATCTGTGGCAATCCGTGAAATCAGTGAGACACGTTTTCCACAAAGAACAAGTGCTCACAGATTACACATATTTTCACTGATCGAAAACCTTCATTCACCGCTGAATCACCCGCCGTAGCCTGGGTGGACTCGTCACCTTTCCTGAAATCTCTATTTTTGTTTGCAAAAACTCCATTCTTCGAGGCAACGTTTTCAACCAATCATGCATTTATTAATTTAAAAGGGCAAGACTGCTGACTATGAATACATCAGAACTGGTAAGGGAAGCAAAGCACGGCAGTACCGCGGCGCAGAAATGTCTGTTTAACTTGTTTGGTGAAAAAATGTTGTTGGTGTGTCAACGCTATGTAAAGAACCCTGAGGACGCCGAGGAGTTATTATTGGATGGCTTTTACAAGTTCTTTGCAAAAATTTCTTCTTTTAACTACCAGGGTGATGCAGCATTATATGCATGGCTTAAGAGGATCATGATCAATGAATGCCTGATGTTTCTGCGTGCAAAAAATGCTTTCACCATTGTTACGGAAGCAACAGCCGAGGAAATTCCTTTGCAGGAGGAGGCTCTTGACAATTTATCGGCAGAAGAAATTTTTAAGCTGATCGTTCAATTGCCCGTTGGATACCGGACAGTTTTTAACCTGTACGCGATCGAGGGAATGAATCACGGGGAGATAGCTGAGGTACTCAATATTTCGGAAGGAACGTCCAGGTCGCAGTTCAGCAAGGCAAAAGTCCTGTTACAAAAATTACTATTACAAAACGATATTAAATATGTCAAACGAAAATCCAACTAACGCTCCCCACTGGAGAAATAAACTAGATGAGTTGGAGCATTTACCAGGATCGGCATTTAATGGAGATGCTGCCTGGGATAAACTGTACGGACGCTTGCGTGGCAACAAGAAGAGCAAAAAAATATTTTGGTATTGGGGGGCAGCTGCCTGCTTAATGTTCGGTTTAATGATCACTTTACTAAATCAGCCCAAAGGAAGTTCACAAAATGAAAACAAGGAAACAGCCATAAAGCAAACAAAAAAGATTGATAAACCTGATGAGAGGATTGATAACGCCATGAAAAATAAAAATGAAAATAATACTGAGCCAATAAACGATAAAATCGTTACCACGTCCGGTAAGTCCGTCCAAAGAAATCGCCGGATCATCCCAACCGAGGTTACTTCTAAAGTTCAATCCAATAATGTTGTAGTAAATGGTCCGGAGCAGGAACCTATCGCAATACCTTTGCAAATTGTAAGAAATGCAACCACAGTAGCGGTTCCTCCAAAGAAAAAACTGAACGTAGTACACATAAATGAATTGGGAGATCCTGTCATCGAGTCCTCCGATGTGACACGCATTGAAGACATTCGTTCTTTCAAACTAAAATTTGGTACCGGAGAGGTCTTTTCCAATTCGCCTGTTGCCTCTAAACCATCAGGGTTCATTATTCTTAAAACAAAAACAGCTTCAAACTAGTCTAAAATGAAAAAAACGTTTATCGTATTGATGCTTTTAACAAGCATCCTGGCAGAACTTTGTGCTCAATCAAAAAGCAAAGAAGACAAGGCGTTTGAAATTCCTGAAAATATTATTATCAACCGGAGGTTCTATCTAGATCTTGACAAAGGGAATAAACTTATAATCGAACTCACGGATATATCAGACCTGCAAAGAATAGCAAACATCGATTCGCTGTTGAAAGTATTTGCGAATGACCTGGCGCCATTGAAAGATTCTCTGGCAGATCCGCTCACTGCGAAACGCATAGATTATGTTACCGACGCGCAGGGAAGAAAAAAAATAAGGATCCTGAAATATGCATCCAAAGGAGACAGCTATCTTCTGAACAATGGAGAACTCTCCTCATTAAAAATCAACCAGGATACTATCAATATCATCGGAGTCATTACCAATCCACCAAAGGCGCAGCAAAAGATAAGTCACACAAATCCGCGGTATTATCATCTATTATTTTCCCTGAACAATTTCGATGAATTAGCGGGCTACATGAATGGCACACTAACGCAAAAAATTGAGACCATACAAAATAAAGTAAACGGCAGATGGCCGATCTTAAAAGGAGGCGGGTCACATTACCTGAAACCTGATAAGACCATTGTTGCCGATAAACCTAAGGGATTCACGTCCTCCGGCACTGGGGATTTTCTAGCCGGCCAGGCCTGGGTGAATGTACAGAACTATAAAGCCTATTTTGTTCCGTCATTTAGTGTTGGTCTGAAACTTACCATTACCAATCGTGAAAGAACATTCAAATGGGAACCGGGCTTGTATTGGGAGCCACATTTCCTGTTTGACAAAGACGCGAACGGAAAGCTGAGAACATACCGAAACGATTTTCTGACTCTTACCTATGGCCAGGGTGGCACGACAGACCACGATCCCAGAAAAGATTTTTCATTTAGTGCAGTCTTCTCTTTAGGTTATCTCGTGCATAGGAGTGGTGATTTTATTGAGGAAGGTACGTTCCGTTTTGGCGCAGGTAAACTGAAGCTATTAAAAACCACTATTGAACCTTCTATCTATTTTGACCATTTCTTTAAAGGAGTAACGCCGGGCATAAGGATCAGCCAGAGTTTTTAAATAATTTGCCAAATCCATATGAAACAATTTGCAATTCTTATATTACTAACTCTGACCGTTCTTTTTTCAAAAGCACAAAGTCCTGCTTATGGCGACGATAGTCTATCAACGCTGCTGGACAACTATGTGACATCAGCTAACAAAGCATACAAGTTGAATGGCTGCGTTCTGATAGCTCAAAAAGGAAAAATTCTTTTACACAAGGCTTATGGACCAAACAATGTGTCCACGCAATTATCCAATGATACATTTACACGTTTCCCCATTCTTTCTTTAACCAAGTCGTTTACGGCTACTGCGATATTGAAACTACAGGAAGAGGGTAAACTTTCAATAAAAAACAAACTTTCAAAATATTTTCCTGATTACCAATATGGGGACAGAGTGACGATTGAACAGCTCCTCACTCATAGTTCAGGAATAAATAATTATACAGACGCCGTTGGTGAAGAAGATTCATCTATTATCAATCATCCTATCCCAAAGGCAACAATTTTAGAAACTTTCTACACAAAACCCCTCGAGTTTACCCCGGGCAGCGCATACAGTTATTCTAATTCAGGGTATTTTTTATTAGGGCTAGTAATAGAAAAAGTAACGACAGAACCCTATGAACAGTTTATAAGAGAAAGTATTCTAAGTCCTATAGGAATGGTTAATTCCGGATTTGATTTTATCAATTTGCCTCAACCTATCAGGGCCCAGGGGTACAACATATTTGATGCGACCCAACAGAGACCTTACAAGCATTACGATTCTACGTATGCGTATTCTGCAGGTGCGATGTACAGCACAACCGGCGACCTTTACAAATTTGCACAAGCAATGGCTTCAAATAAAATTCTCTCTCCAGAGACCTGGAAAGATGCATTCAAACCAAGAATTAGCGGGTACGGTTACGGATGGAAGATTGGCAATTTGTTCGGAAGGAATTATATAAGACATGATGGCGGGTATCCAGGCTTCATGTCCGACTTTATTTACTATCCCAAAGAAGAAATAACAATAATTATTCTCAATAATTTTGGAAACTACGGACAAAATGTTTGGGCCTCGGCAATGGGTATCTCATGTATTTTATTCCATTTACCATATGACTTATGGCAACTTAGAAAGGAACAAAAAGTGGATGAGACTATTCTAGAACAATATGCGGGTCTGTATAAACTAAACAAGAACATAGGACTTGCTATTACTTACAGCGATGGACAATTGCATATGAAAGGTGAAGGCAAGTCTACTGCGCCTGAACTGCCTTTGCTTCCCGAGGGTGAAAATAAGTTCTTCCTGCACGACTTCAATACCACCTTTACGTTCATAAAGGACGGAGATCATTTTCAACTCATCGTCCATGAACATGGACAGGACAGCCAGTGGAAAGAAGAAAGATAACGGGCAGTTATTGATTTAATACCACCTGTTTTGGCGGTGCCTGTTGTTTTTGCTGCGTCGTTTGTTTTTGTTGCTCTGCCTGTTCACGTTTTGCTTTTTTTCTAAAAAAACCTCTGAATAAAAAATTATGTTGAAGTGCCTCCATGTCCTCGTCAAATTTTTGAGTGCCTGATTGCAGGTTTCCGATAGTTGCCCGCAGGTTATCGGCTGTTTGTTGATCGTGAAGCAGTACGCCAACCGTGTTGCTGCTATCATTGATCTTTTGGGAAACAGTCTTCAGGTTATCGGTCAATTGTTTTGCATTGTCAGAGGCTTCCTGTATCTGTGCAACGGACGATCGCAGCGATTTGAAAATGGTAGTATCTGAAACAAGATCATTGGCCAGGGTCCCTTCCGTTTGAAGTTTGGCAGAAAAGTCTGCCATGTTTGATGAAAGCACTTGAATGTTCGCGGATGCCTTTTGCAAAGTGCCGGCCGTAGCCTGCAACTGATCCATAAAACTGTCATCAGTGAGTAGCCTGCCTACCGAACCTTCTCCATTTGCCAGGCGGCGGCTGATCATTTTGAAATCACCTGTGATCGCCAACAGGTTTTTATTATTCTCCTGGAGAGAATTCATCATTTCTTCAGTACTCAACGCCGCTTCAACCTGCAAAATATCATTAGCCTTTATGGCCGGTGCACCCTGTGTGCCTCCATAGAGGACAACGATCTTATTCCCAATCAGTCCGTCAGAGCCGATTTTTGCCTTTGCATCTTCATGTATAAAATCTCTTAACTTTTTGTCGATGGTCATGTCGACGATCACTCTTGCATTATTGGTAAGCTCCATTTTTTTAACGGTTCCTACTTTCACGCCGGAAAACCAAATATTGTTACCGACCTGCAAGCCGTTGACATTATCAAAAACGGCTTTGACAAGAATACCCTTCGTAAAAGTTTTTTTCTGCTTTCCAAGAGTGATAAGCGCTCCCATAAAAATGGCGACGGCAACTAAAATAAAAATGCCCACAATGACCGCCCGCTTGCCTTGTATTGCTTTCATGTTATTGAATAAAATTATAGTCAAAAAATCCTCTTATCGTTTCATCACTGGTGTCAAACACTTCCTCAAAATCACCATGGCGAACAAATTTTCCATTCATCATCATAAATATCCTGTCGCCTGTGTCTTTTGCACAGGTAAGATCATGGGTAATGATGATGGAACTGGTTTTGTATTTCTCCTGCACATCATTAATCAGGTCATTGATCTCGCTGCTTGTCAATGGGTCAAGCCCCGCTGTGGGTTCATCGTAAAAAATTATCTCAGGTTTCATGATCAGCGTCCGTGCGAGTCCAATTCTTTTTTGTTGTCCGCCCGATAGTTCCGAAGGCAATTGATTAATTGTATCCGACAATCCGACTGCCTCGAGCACGTCTTTTACCGATTCATCCAGTTCTTTCCTTGAGATGTCTCTTTTGTTTCTCACCAACGGGAATTCAAGATTTTCTCTTATTGTCATGCTATCGTATAAGGCGCTATGCTGAAATAAAAAACCCATCTTTAACCGTAGTTCAGTTAGCTCCTTCTTATCTAATTTGTCCACTTCCTTGCCAAAAACCTTAACGGTACCTCTGTCGGGCTTTAGCAGGCCTACGATGATCTTAATTAAAACAGATTTGCCGGTGCCTGAACGACCCAGCACCACAAGATTCTCCCCCTTGTATAATTCCAGGTCAATTCCCTGCAAAACCCGGTTTTCCTCGAATGACTTAAACAATTTGCTAATCGAGATCACAACTTCTTTGCTATCGCTATGAGTAACATGTTTTCGCATATTATCCGCCCGGGTTTATCCAATTCATGAATTGTACTATGATGATTTCCTCGATAAATATCAAAAACATAATCACGACTACGGAGGCATTCGCAGCACGACCAACGCCTTCCGTGCCTTGCGTCGTTGTGTAGCCTTTATAACATCCAATGATGCCAATGGTAAATCCAAAGATCAATGACCTGATAAGTGACGACATAATTTCAGAGAAATTAATTTTTACAAATGCGCCGTGGATAAATGTCACAAGGCTTGTTTGCTCGTTGGCGTGCACATTTAAGAATGAACCCAGCAAGCCAATAAATCCACTATACATTACTAATAAAGGAACCATTAATGTGGCGGCGATCACACGCGTGACCACCAAAAATTTAAACGGGTTAACAGCGGAAACCTCCATGGCGTCTATTTGTTCAGAGACGCGCATCGAACCCAACTCCGCTCCCATTTGTGATCCTACTTTTCCGGCGCAGATCAAACCGGTTATCAACGGCGCTAATGCCTTCATGATGGCGATCCCTATCAATGACGGTAACCACGATGTAGCACCGAAGTCAGCTAACGCAGGTCTTGAATGTTTTGTAAAGACGATACCAGTAATAAATGCTGTCAGCGTGATCAGCGAAAGGGATTTATAGCCCACATTGTAGCATTGTTTTATCACTTCCTGGTATTCATAAGGCGGGGTAAAGGCTTCTTTAAAAAACTGTATTATGAATTTTGCCACGTCAGAGATACCCGCAAAGAACCCGTCGACATTCCTGGAAACAAGATATTTAGCGGGCTGAGGAGATGTTGTATCCATGCCTATATTCCTTTAATAAAGGGACCTCTGCAATTATCCTTCCAAAAGATTTTCAGTAATAGAAAAAGTTGGTCTGGCAGTAGTATTACTACCCCAGTATATTATTGGTAAAAAATTCTACAGTAAGTTGTTATGCCTGCAATGATTTACCCAGGAATTTACAGTACCGGCTTACTGCCCTGGTTACCAATTTTTGTTTGATCTTGTTTATCGCTGAAAAGGTCCTTGTTGTGACGGCAACTGCATTATTCTTAATCGACCGGTGCCAGAGCCCTTCTATCTTCCCATTGATGAGAATTGCATTGGTAAATACAGCATTTCTTTCTTTTAAGATAACGGGAAGATGTTTTTTATCTATTGACTCGGTTCTGTCTTTATAGCTGAGCACATATTCATCATAGTTTGGCAACAGCAAGGCAGTTGGAGTCATTTCATCTTTAAACGAAGGAGGAATTCGAAAAAAATATTCTCTTCCATCAATGATTTCTCTTTTCAATTTTCGTTTCACCATTTCAATGCCTTTTTTTGCATCGGCAACTGAAAGACCGGACCACCAGGCAAAATCATAAATGGTAGCAGGCCCCCGGCTGGTGAAAAATCTTTTCGTCAGTTCGGCCAAAGCCTCATCTCTTTCCATGGTTTTTGCAGATGCTCTTTCATCAAACAAAGCATAAGTAAATTGTGTTCCCATTTTTGCTCCGCTGCAAATGACGCGATCCAATTCTGCGTGTTCAAGCAAATGCATAAAACGAAGCCCGCTTGTATCGATCCTGGCTCTTTGAAGTGCTGATCGTACTTCGTCCCTCGTTAATTGTTTTCCGCCTTCCAATGCTTTTGCCAAAACATCATTAGTTTTTTTCAAAACTTTTTTATCGAGCGAAAGGTGCCTGTCATTATGGACCAAAGAGGAAAGAACGCGGGGAGCCGTCAGTTCAATCATCCATCTAATATCCTGTGGAGTTACAAAATGCCAGGTAGGTCTTAGTACATGCGTACGGAGAATTTTTCCTTCATTAAAGGATTTTTCAATACTTGTGTCATCCGATCCTGGTAAACGCAACCCAATAGCCCATTTTGCCATACTGTAATCCTGCGCCTGGATTGCGCCCATCCATGACACCAACTCCCCGGGCTTTGTATATTTTGTTTCTACTATCTGTTGATTGAAGAGGCGGAGTTTGATGATGTCAGAAGAAGTCATATACGAGCCGGGTAAATTTCACTAACTGCCTCGTGTTCCACCTGCCTTATGTGGTCTTACTGTGAATCCACTGCTCTTCCCGGTTCCTGATTTAGGAATAAATTTAGAGCCCTGCGGATTATTCTTCTGATTCTTGTTTCCCTTCTTACCTTTTTTCTGATTGTTTTGATTCATTAAGGACATAACAAAAATTTTTTATGATCACAAAATTAAGCTTCCTGTTCAGCATAACTGCTTGTTGGTTCACAAACACAGATCAAATTTCTGTCACCAGCGGTGTTATTCACTCTCGCCACTGATGGCCAGAATTTATTTTGCTTAACATATTCTAATGGAAACGCTGCCTTTTCACGACTGTAACCATGTGACCACTCACTGCTTACAACTGACGATTGTGTATGAGGCGCATTCTTCAACGGATTATCTTTCTTATCACTCTTTCCTTCCTCGATCTCTTTTATTTCTTCCCTGATACTCAGTAACGCATCACAAAAGCGGTCCAGCTCAGCTTTGTCTTCGCTTTCAGTTGGCTCGATCATGATGGTCCCAGGGACCGGAAAGCTCATTGTCGGTGCGTGAAAGCCATAATCCATTAAGCGCTTGGCAACATCTTCTGCTTCCACACCCGCTGAATTTTTAAATGGTCGCAAATCAACGATAAATTCATGAGCACAGGTCCCGTTATGACCCGTATATAAAATATCAAAGTCATTCTCGAGTCTTGCCTTCATATAGTTGGCATTGAGTATGGCATATTCTGTTGCCTTTCTCACTCCCTCAGTTCCCAGCATCCGGATGTACGCATAGCTGATCAGGAGAATGGACGCGCTTCCGTAAGGAGCGGCCGAAACAGCACCGTGAGACGTGAAACGTGAAACGTGAGAATCTCCAGTTGACGTCTCACTTTTGACGTTTGACGAATGAAACGGTAAGTGAGCCGCCAAATGAGACCTCACACAAATCGGTCCCATGCCAGGACCACCACCACCATGCGGAATAGAAAATGTTTTATGCAAATTCAGGTGACAAAGATCTGCACCAATAGATGCTGGTGAGGTTAGTCCTGATTGTGCGTTCATGTTTGCACCATCCATGTACACTTGTCCGCCATGCTGGTGAACAATATCACAGATCAGTTTTATTTCTTCTTCAAAAATTCCGTAGGTGCTCGGATAAGTGATCATCGTGCCCGCGAGACTTGCACTGTGCTGCTCGGCCTTTGCTTTGAAATCTGCCACGTCGATATAACCATTTTCCAGTGCTTTTACCACAACCACCTTCATACCCGCCATAACGGCCGACGCTGGATTGGTGCCGTGTGCAGAGATCGGAATCAGGATCACATTGCGGTTTGCATCGCCATTTGCCAGGTGATAATTGCGGATGGTTAACAATCCTGCAAATTCACCCTGTGCCCCGCTGTTAGGCTGCAAACTGCAGGCATCAAAACCGGTAATCGCATTCAAATAATCGGACAAGTCATCGACGATCTTTTGGTATCCTTTCGCCTGCTCTGCAGGAACAAATGGATGTATGCTGCTCCAGTGGTGCCAGCTGAGGGGTATCATTTCACTAGCCGCATTCAGCTTCATTGTACAGCTTCCGAGAGAGATCATTGATGTATTGAGTGAAAGATCTTTATTTTCAAGTTGCTTGATATACCGCATCATCTGCGTTTCGCTGTGATGAGTATTAAAAACAGGATGTGTCAAAAACGAAGACGTTCGAACAGCAAATGAAGGAATGTGTTCTAATTCGTCATCTTCATTTATAGAAAAAGCAACCGGGTCAACATCGTTTTCAAAACAGTTAATAAGGTCATAGAGATCATCCAACACAACCGTTTCATCGAGTGAAATGCCGATATGAGTATCATCAATATATCGCAAATTGATCCTTTGACGTTCTGCCTTCTCTTTGAAAGGTTGTATGTCCTTTACTTTCACAACGATTGTGTCAAAGAAATTTCCTGAGACTAATTCAAAACCTCTTTCCTGGACTCCTTCTGCGACGATCTGTGTAAGCAGGGCAACACGTTTTGCAATATTTGTCAATCCGTGCGGACCGTGGAAAACTGCATACATAGCCGCCATATTTGCAAGTAATGCCTGTGCTGTACAAATATTTGAAGTGGCTTTTTCTCTTTTGATGTGCTGCTCTCTTGTCTGCAACGCCATGCGCAGTGCACGATTATTTTGCGCATCAATGCTAACGCCAATAATGCGACCGGGCATAGCTCTTTTAAAATCATCTTTTGCAGAAAAGAATGCAGCGTGAGGTCCACCATACCCAAGAGGTACACCGAAACGTTGCGTGGAACCTACAGCCACATCAGCACCCAATTCACCAGGGGGCGTTAAAAGCGTCAACGCCAGAAGATCGGTGGCCATTGCCACATAACCACCCGCTGTATGAACCGTAGTGATGAAGTCACGATAATCTTCGATGGCACCAAGATTATTTGGGTATTGAACGATGGAGCCAAAAAATGTGCTGTCGATCCTCACCTTTTTATAATCGCCAAAAACGACCCTGATCCCAAGTGGTGTTGCTCTTGTGATAATTACATCTTTTGTTTGAGGGAATATCTCGTCATCAACAAAGAACTTTGCTGATTTTATTTCATCCGTTTTGTTTACCTGGTGAAAGAACATACTCATCGCTTCAGCTGCTGCTGTTGCCTCATCAAGCAAAGAAGCATTGGCTATGGGTAAGGCGGTAAGATCGCTCACCATTGTTTGGAAGTTTAACAGACTTTCCAAACGCCCCTGCGAAATTTCTGCCTGGTAAGGTGTGTACTGCGTGTACCATCCCGGGTTTTTAAAAACATTCCGAAGTATGACCGACGGGGCAATAGTATCATAATATCCCTGGCCAATATAGGTACGGAACGTTTTGTTGTGAAGTGAGATGTTTTTCAATTCTGAGAGTAGCTCAGCTTCACTAATGGCCTCCGGCAAATTTAAACTTGAGCGGGTACGGATGGAAGATGGGATTGTTTTATCAATAAGTTCCTCCAGGGTGTTTACACCGATCGTTTTCAACATTTCCGGTTCCTGGCCTATGGTACCAATATGCCTGGGTACGAATTCATTGGATTGCTGCTCGAATAGATTCATTGTTGCTTTGAAATGATTTTAATCAAGGAAAAGCGCAAAGTTACGGGCTGCGAAGGACAAAAATGAAGCGCAATTCGGGCGTAGGGAAGGCGTGGATAAATTCGTGAGCTGTGGTCGTGAGCCGTCAGTCGTGAATCGTCAATTGTGAATTTGAATGACCATTTCCTTGTTCTCCCACTAGCTATTCACCACTCACTGCGCTCACCGTTCTCCATCTGGCGCAGTTCCTTGCTGGTTTTGCGGCTCCCGTCGTGGCTCCAGCCGGGCGGGCCGAAGATGTAAAAAAGCTTTTCCCTCCAACTAATATCCCTGCGCAAAAGATCTTTGCGAAGGCTGCTCCACTCATGAAAAACAATACTAACTGGTGTCTCTTTTTCCAGGGGTTTGGTTAAGCCATATTTCAGTGGCTGATATTCTTCAACCGGAAGCTCCGGTTGAAACGTTCCAAACA